>VXRE01000159.1 GCA_009838635.1 Acidimicrobiia bacterium
GGGGTCATCCTGCCCCCCCTGTGTGCTATCCCCGTCAATTTTTCCACGTTGGGGGGGGCGGTGTGGGGGGGGGGGGGGGGGGGGGTGGTTCTGGTGGGCCGGCGCCACCACCTGTCCGATCTCCATCCCTATGGGTTCTCTCTCGAAGCCTGATGCACTTCCTCAAGCCGGTTGGGGAGGCTCGTCCGTCACCGACCAACACTCGGCCAGCTTGCGCAGCAGCACTGTCAAGTCATTCCGCTCGTCCGACGTGAGCACGGCCAGGCGCCTCCTGCGGTCCTCGGTGCGGCGTCGCACCATGCGTTCGGCGGTGGCTATGCCCACCCTGGTGATGACCAGGTTGACGGCTCGACGGTCGGCCGGGTGGCGGACACGCCGCGCGTAACCGTTCTGTTCGAGGCGATCGACCCGGCTGACCATGGTGGCGGTAGTCATCCCCAGCTGCTGCGCCGCGTCGGTCGGGGTCACGGACTCTTCCCGGTGCTGAGCGTTCCGCAGGAGTGCCAGCACCTGGTAATCCCCCTGGTTGGCGAGGCCCTCGGTGATCGCTATCCGATCCATGTCGCCTGCCAGGTCGGCGGCGAGTTGCTCGATCCGGGCGGCCGGTTCTATTCCCCACAGGGAGTTGTCCCGAAGCGTTCGTTCCCACCTGCGGATCTTCCGGTCAATGATGTCCTCGGTCTGGTCTCGAGTCTCGTGTTCGGATACTCGCGCGCCAGTACTCGCCCTCCGGTTCCGGTCGAATGCGATCACGGTCGGTCCTCTCTGTTAGCCGTTCCTCAGGCCGGGGTGTTCCCGCCGGCTTGCAATCGTGTCCTCACGCCGTAGAGGTCGCTCGGCACGGTGCCCATGGTGAATCTGGCGGGCATCCGCGGGGTGACCGATCCTGTTTTGGAAACATCGAAGACCCCGTTGTCCATACCCAGCAGCATGTAAGAGGTCTGGCCGACCGGGAGGCCGGCGCCCGTGAAGTGGAGACCGGGGGGCGTCTCACGGCCGCGGAGGAAGAGCAGAACCTCCTGGCGCGGGCGGAGCGGCGTCACATCGAGGACGATTGCCCGCTCCGGGTCGATGCGCCCTACGTAGACCGATTCGCCGGCCTGCCCTTTGAGGGTTTCCCCGACGGCGATCTCGTAGAACACAATCGGGTAAGGGCGCACGCCGGCCCGCTCGTAGGCGGCAAGCAAGTCCGGGTCGTTGGTGCGGTAGTCATCGGCTCGGGCCGCCACTCCGGTCACGGTCCCGACGACTATGAGGTCCGCGATGGTGGCCAACTCCTCCAATGACTGGTAGACGACGCCGCTGGCCGCCATGTACACGACACCGGCATCGTTCTCCTCCTGCAGCAGCGTCGCCGCTACTGCTGCGGTTATCAGAGCGACAGCTGCTGCTCCGATCACTCCCACCTTGTGCGGCCGTCGGCCCACCTTCAGTCTCCCCCGTCGGTTCGTGGTGATGCACCTCCAGATTACTAGAGGCTGAATTATATTGCAACGAGTAGCACGCCACCGAGGTAAGTCTCGCCGGGGGTGGACGCCAGGCCGAAGGTCCGTACCCCTATCATCGCGGGCGTCCCGAGGAGACCGGGGCAGTGTCCACTATGCGTGAACCTCAGGATCGCAGGGAAGGATCGCAGGATGACGCCTCGAAACGGTTCCCCAAACCCTTCCGCTTACGGGATCCGCCCTCCGATCAAGCCCATGATGGCTCGGGTAGGGGAGACGCCGCCCCGGGGAGAGGGTTGGGTCTACGAACCCAAGTGGGACGGGTTCCGCATGATCGCCTATGGCGGCGACCCGCCGCGCCTGGACTCCCGCAACGGCAAGACCCTGTTGCGTTACTTCCCGGAACTCCGTCCCGCCCTCGAGCGCCTGGCGCCGGGAACGGTGGTCGACGGCGAGATCCTCATGGTGGTGGACGACATGACGCAGTTCGACCTCCTCCAGATGCGCATCCACCCTGCGGAGTCGCGTATCAGCCGGCTGGCGGAGGAGCTTCCGGCCCGGCTGGCGGCCTTCGATCTGCTGGCCGACGCCGGCGAGAGCCTGCTGGATGCTCCCTACCGAACCCGTCGCGAGCGGCTGGAGACACTGGTCGGCCCCCTGGGCGCGCCCTGGCACCTGACGCCGGCTACCGGAGACTTCGAGGAGGCTTCCCGATGGTTCCGCGAGTTCGAGCCGGCCGGATGTGACGGGATCATCGCCAAGCGAGCCGGCGGAACCTATCGGCCCGGCAAGCGGGAGTGGATCAAGTGGAAGCACCGCCGCGACGCCGACTGCGTGGTCGGCGGTTACCGCATGCACAAGGAGGGGGACCGGGTGGGGTCATTGCTCCTAGGTCTCTACAACGCGGACGGCGACCTGCACTTCATCGGGCACACCTCCGGGTTGTCCGACCAGGAACGGATCGACCTGCTTCCGGTACTGGAGCAACTCCGCACCGAGGCGAGCTTCGGCGGCGAGGGCGCCCGGGCTCCGGGATCCGTGAACCGGTGGACGGGGCAGCGTTCGATGGCGTGGATCCCGATCCGGCCCACCCTGGTGGTCCAGATCAGCTATGACCAGTTGGAGGGGGGCAGGTTCCGCCATGCCACCCGGCTGGAGCGGTGGCGGACCGACAAGAGGCCCCTCGACTGCACCATGGACCAACTGGTCCGGCCCGAGGGGATGGGTTTCTCGGAGATCGTAGGGTGAGTCCGGAGGACCGGACCGCCCATCCCCTTCGCATCGCCCGGATCCGCCCGGTGACCGCTGACGCTGTCACCGTGACCTTTGATGATCCCGGCCATGTTGTCGGGGGGTCGGCCGGCTGGTACGTGATCGTCCGCGTCATGTTGGAGGGGGAGGAGCACCGCCGGGCATTCTCGCTCAGCTCCACACCGGAGTTGGCCCAGCCACCGGCCATAACCGTGAAGCGTCACCCCGGCGGCGTGGTGTCGAGGCACCTGGTCGAGCGCGCCCGGGAAGGGGACGTTGTGGACGTGGAGCCGGCGGCGGCCGGAGGCTTCGACGTGGGGATCGGCGCCGGGAGGCGCCGCACCCTCTACTGCTTCGCGGCCGGAAGCGGCATCGCGCCGATCGTTGGCGTCATCCGGGGAGTCCTGGCACTCGAGGGGGGTTCGGTGGTGCATCTCCTCTACGGCAACCGGGCGCCGCGTGATGCCATCTCCGCAGGGGAGTTGGCGACCATGGCCGCAGATCACGCCGACCGGTTCCGCCTCTCCTGCCTGTTCAGCAGCCGGGGAGCCCGTATCGACCACCGGGCGGTGGATCAGTTCCTGACATCCCGCCCACCGACCACCGCGGACGTGTGGTACCTGATATGCGGCCCGCAGGGAATGAACCGCACCGTCGAGGCCCGGCTCCGGTCGCTCGGGGCATCAGACGACCGGTTGCTGGTGGAGCGCTACCAACCGCCGCACCGGGAGGGAGCGCCCGTACCGTACGAAGGCGCGCTGGTGCGCCTTCAGGATCACGACTGCGGAGGAAGGGCTGCCGCCGGAGACGTGCTGCTGGACGCACTGGGCGGGCCGTCCTCGCCGCTCCACTACGCCTGCCGCTCCGGGGTGTGCGGCACCTGTCGCGCCCTCCTGGTGAACGGAGAGGTGGATCCCGGCGTCCCGTTCGCCCTGACCGAGGCGGAGCAGGCCGCCGGGGTGGTGCTCACCTGCGTGGCCCGGCCCCTCAGTGCCGAGGTGGTGCTGCGCTCGCTGCCCTGATCAAGTGGCTCTGGCCGCTTCCCTCCGGCGGTGCCACCTTTCCCAGAGGGCCAGCAGGGAGGGAAGCACCAGGATGGCTGCTACCAGGGAGAGTCCTACGGCGTACACCGTGACCTGTCCCATCTGCTGGAAGGGAACGAGCCTGGAGGTGATCAGGATCCCGAACCCGGCCATGGTGGTGAAGGCCGACCCCGCCAGCGCGCCGCCCGTATGGCGGGATGTCGAGCGGAGGGCCTCATCCAGACTCTCCATGCGGACCCGATCCTCGCCGAAACGGCGGGCGATGTGGATGGTGTAGGGGACCCCGATTCCGATCGACAATGCCGACAGGGTGGCGGTCACCGGTCCGAAGGGAATGCCCGTCGCGTACATCAATCCGTAGGTCCAGAACACCACCAGCGCCACCGGGGCCATGGTGAGCACACCCAGGAAGGGTCGGCGGTTCTCGAACCAGAAGCTGACCATCAGCACCACGGTGGCGACCACCAGGGTGATGAGCAGCGAGGTCGTTTGCGACTCGGCCAACTCCTGCACGATCAGGTTGGTGATGATCCCGGTGGAGGTGGCTATCACGCTGACCCCCAGGTCTGAGACCTCCGAGAAGTTGTCCAGGAGGTCCTGTCGCAGCTGCAGCGCTCCGGTCTCTCCCGCCTGGGTCCCGATGTCGAAACGCAGGGCATCGTAGCCGGACCCGCTGCGGTGAAGGACGTCCGACGCCCGCTCGGGGGCCGCTTCGAACATGGCGTCCCATAGAGGGGCGACGTCGGCGCCGGCGGGAACCCGGAGATCCTGGCCCGCTCCTGCGGCCCGGGCCGCGGCGGTTATCGGCTGGGCGGGCGTACCCGGGGGGCCGCCCCGGTTCAGGGAGTTGAGTATCGAGATCGGGGAGTTGGCGGAAGCGATCGGCCCCCTCGGCGTCTCGAACACCAGCACGTCCTCGACCTCGTTCAGTCGCGAACTGGCCGAGACCAGGGCGTTGTGGACCTCCGGTCTGGAGAGGTCCTCGCCTTCGATCAGGACCTGGGTGGATTCCCCCAGGCCTCCTCCGAACTCCTCCTGCAGGATCTCCAGCGCCCGGATCCCGGGAGCGTCGCTGGGAAGGAAGTCGGTGACCGAGAAGCGGGTTTCCAGCTGGGCGAGTCCCCACACCCCCAGGCCTCCCAGCAACATGGCAGCCAGGACCATCACTACGGGAATCTTCTCCGCCAGCCACGAGGTACGGGCTATCAGGGAGGGCAGCAGGCGTTCCGAGGATGCTCTCATGCCCGCCACGGGCAGGGACCCCTTGGACTCGATCGTGCGGTCCACCTTCCTGGCCACGATCAGCAACCGGACGAACGCCCATGAGAGCCTGCCCCGCCGCTCGGTCCTCCGATCCAGAATCTTGCGGGCCGCCGGGAAGAAGGTGAGGGTCAGGACGAAGGAGGCGACTATCCCGACGGCCGCCAGGATCCCGAAGTCCTTCAGCGCGGGCACGGGGTTGAAGATGTTGGTGAGGAAGCCGATGGCGGTGGTGACGGTGGCCAGGACCAGGGCTATTCCCACCGTGCCGATGGCGGTGCGGGCGGCGCCGTCGACGTCCTGTCCCCGGCCGATCTCCTCGCGGTAGCGGGAGGTGATGTGGATCCCGTAGTCGACGCCCAGCCCGATGAGCAGGATCGGAATGATCTGGGTGATGGTGTTGAAGGAGGCGATGATCCCGGTTCGTTCCAGCAGCACGCCGATCCCCTGCATGAAGGTGATGGCGGCGAATATGGTGAAGAGGGTGAGCAGGGTGTCGGCGAGGGTCCGGCGCCCGGACTGGACGAGGGCGCCCCGCCCCGGCGGCTTGAGCCAGTACACGAACGAGAGGATGACGAGGATGATGAGGGCGGCCATCCCGAAGAGCCGTCCGATCTCACTCCCGGCGTCACCGCTGTCCTCGAAGAGCAGGGTGAAGCTGAAGGGTATGACCTCCAAGCCTTCGGGCGTGGGTATGGTCCGCAGGGCGTCCGCCACAACAGAGTCGTTCTCGACGGCCTCGTCGAACGCCTCCTCCTCGAGCCCTACCGGCACCTCGGTGAATATCAGTACCAGACCCGCCTGGGCCGTGGCTGTGGACGGGTCCCCGTTCTGGCTGACCAGCGAGGCGAACTGTGGGTTGGCCTCCGGACCCGTGGTGGCCTGGATGTACAGGTCCTTGACGTCCTCATCGGTGGCTACGAGGGTGCCGTTCTCTTCGGCCATGTCGATTGCCGGGTCGAGGTAGCTGAAGGACGCGCCCCGTCCGGGAACGGATGAGAGGTTGTCGGACAGGGCATCGCTCGCCAGGACGGAGTTGATGGCGGTCACCAAGTCGTAGGCGTCCTTGGTGAAGACGTCGCCTCCGTCGTTGCGAACGATCACCTGGATGACGCTCTCTTGGGTGTCGTCGCTGCCGAACAGGTCGCTGATCCGGTCTTGGGCCAGCAGTTCCGGGTTGTCCGGAGAGAGGCCCTCGTTGCCCTGGCCAATCTCTACCTGGGTGGACAGGGCGCCGAAGACCCCGAAAAGGACCAGCGTGGTTATGACCACTGCCCAGGGGGCCCTTGACACCAAGAACGCGAAGGCTCTGACGAACGTCTTCACACAGATCTCTCCCTGAGGTAGGTCGGGTGGTAATGGAGGAGGAGGGGAGTCCGTTACTGCCGTAGGCAGGCTACTTCCGCCCCGGTGCTATCGAGAACCGGCGCCGTCCCAGGGCTAACAGTTGGTAGTTGTGAGCCTGTAATCGTTAATTGAAGAGTAGCCAACTGAACTAGCAACTAGTAACTAGAAACTACTCCCAGTTGGTCTTAACCATCTTAGAGGGTTGCACCCGGGGTGGTTCTCCCGGCATCTTGGGGTAGTTAGGCGGCCAGGGCGCGTCGCCCACGCCGTCGGCTTCGTCCCTCTCCACCCACTCGAGCAGGCGTTCGATCCGCCCGGGGTGGTCGTCGATCCCCTCGGTCAGATCCCCGACCGCCGCGTACCGGCTGTGGAAGCGGTCCATCGGGAAGTCCTCGATCTCGACATCGGGTAGCTCGTCCCACGTGACCGGGGCCGAAACGTATCCGGTGGGACGGACGCCGTAGGCGGAGGACACGGTCTTGTCCTGGGCGTTCTGGTTGTAGTCGATGAACACGCCATGCCGCTCCTCCTTCCACCATCGCGTGGTGATCAGGTCGGGATGGCGGCGTTCCATCTCTCGGCCGAACGCCAGCACGGCCCGCCGGGTCTGGTAGAAGCCCCATTCGGGCTCGATGCGTATGTAGATGTGGATGCCCCGGCTTCCGGTGGTCTTGGGCCAACCGACCAGGCCGATCTCATCGAGGAGGTCCTTGGTCGCCAGCGCCGCCCGCTTGACATCGGCGAAACCGAACCCGTCGGTTGGGTCCAGGTCGAGCCGGAGCTCATCCGGGTGATCCAGATCCTCGGCTCGGACCGGCCAAGGATGCAGGTCGAGGCAGCCCAGCTGGACGAGCCTGAGGATGTCGGCCTGGGAGCGAGGCACGTTCATCCGGCCGGGCCGCTGGGACGGGAAGCGGATCGGAGCGGTCTCGAAGGGGGTGTTCTTGGGCGCCCGCTTGTGGTAGATCGGCGCCGTGTCTACGTCCTTCATGTACCGCTTCATCATGGTGGGGCGGCCGAACACACCGCGCAGGCAGCCCTCGGCCACGGCACGGAAGTAGAGGGCCACGTCGAGCTTCGTCCATCCCTGCCGGGGGAAGACCAGACGATCGGGTGAGGTTATCCGGACTTCCTCGCCGGCGATTTCAACCGTGGTGGCGCCTGCCATGAGGTCACGCTACCGGACGCAACCGGAGCGGCCCGGCATGCGGTCAGTCGCGGCTGCGTAGCGCTTCGGCGAGCTTGGGCAGGACGTCGTGTACATCGCCCACGATCCCCAGGTCGGCAACCGAGAAGATCGGCGCCTCCGGGTCCTTGTTGATCGCCACGATCCGCTTCGAGTCCTTCATCCCGACGAGGTGCTGCATGGCGCCCGATACCCCGCAGGCGATGTAGACCTCGGGCTTCACGGTCTTACCGGTCTGCCCGACCTGTTTGGCATAGGGAACCCACCCGGCGTCCACGATCGCCCGGGTCGCGCCGGTGGCGGCGCTCAACGGCTCGGCGGCGTCCTCGATCAGCGAGTACGCCTCGGCGCTACCCAGGCCCCGGCCTCCGCTGATGATGACCTTGGCGCTGCCGAGTTGGGGACCCTCCGCCTGTTCTACGGTTGTGTCCACCACCTGCGGAGAGCCGGCGTGCCCGGCATCGGGGAGCGGGTATTCCTCGACCCGGTCCACGGTGCCTCCCCGCTCCTCGGCGGAGAAGGACTTGGGTCGTACCAGCACCAGGTGCGGGCCCGGCCCGGTGAAGGACGTCCGGACCAGCTGCGTGCCCCCGAAGATCTCGCTGGTGACGGTGCAGCCGTCACCGAGCGCCACGTCGACCGCGTTGGAGATCACCGGCCGGTCGATCCGGGCTGCCAGACGGCCCGCCACGTCGCGCGACGTGTAGGTCTGGGCGAACAGCACCGCCCTGGGCGCCTCGCGCCCGACCAGATCGGCCAGGGCAGCCGCGGCGGCGGCCGCCGGCAGGTCGCCCCCGCCGGTCAGGTTGTACACGGTTGAAGCACCGTGGGCGCCCAGGACGCCGAGCGCCTCGCCGGAAGCCTCACCCAGGTAGACGGTCACTGCTTCACCATGGGAAGCGACCTCGGACAGCACCTCCAGCGCCGGCTCGCCCGGCCCGCGGTCCGTCGCCTCCGCGAAAACCCAGGTCGCCATCACAAGATCCTCGCCGACTCGAGGAACTCTACGATGCGAAGGTGGCCGGTACCGCCGTCCTCCACCACCTCGCCGGCCTCCCGCTCCGGCGCCGGAGCCACGGAGACGACCTGCTGGCCCGGGTCAGCCGATACGGACAGGTCGGCCGCGGTCAGGCTGTCGACCGGCTTGTTCCTGGCCGCCATGATCCCCCTGAACGTGGGATAGCGGGGCTCGACGGCCCCGGCGGTGACGGACAGCACAGCCGGGAGCGGCGACAGGACCACATCGAAGCCCGATGCCGTCTGGCGCTCGATGCGGAGGTCGGATCCGTCCATCTCCACCCTCCGGGCGAAGGTGAGCGCCGGTACCTCCAGCAGTTCGGCCATCATCTGGGGAACCACGCCGGAGTAGCCGTCGGTGGACTCAACACCCGTGACGAGGACGTCGAAGCCTTCACGGTGGGCGGCTGCGGCCAGAACCTTGGCGGTGGTGAGGGCATCGCTGTCCTCCAGGGCGGGGTCGTCCACGAGAACCGCCTTGTCGGCGCCCATGGCGAGGGCTTGGCGGATTCCCTGCATGGTGCCCGTCGGACCCATGGACAGGAGCGTCACCGCACCGCCCGTCTGCTCGGCCAGCTGGAGGCCCACCTCGATCCCGTACCGATCCGTGTCGTCCAGCACCTGCTCGGGGGGTCTCACCAGGCGGCTGGTAGCCGGATCGAGCGACGAGGGGGAGGCGGGATCCGGTATCTGCTTCACGCACACCAGCACCTGCATTACGTTTGAGCTCCTGACGACCCGACGAACCTGCGGAAGGACGATTCTAGTGGTGTGTTCTGGTGGTGAGAACTGCCTACGGCACCCCCGGCCGGCCGAGCTACTCGGCAGCCGGACCGCTGCGTTTCAGCCGACTGTTTCCAGGATGAGGGGTTGCCGGTCGGGCTTGAGATCACCGATGACGTAGGCCCGCTCGACTAGAGCCGAGGCCCGGGTGGCGAGGCCGGGATCGTTGAAGCGGAGGGTGGTCAGTACGTCGCCCCTCCGCACCTCGTCACCCACCTTGGCGGAGAGCGTGATGCCCACCCCGTGATCTATCCGATCCTCCATGGTTTGCCGGCCGGCGCCGAGGCTCATGGCCGCCAGCCCGATGGCCCGGGCGTCGATGGAGGTGACGTAACCTCGCCCGGTAGTCCGGATCCTCCGGGCGTGAGCGGCGCCGGGAAGCCTCTCGGGTTGTTCCACCACCCTCGGATCGCCTCCCTGGGCCTTGATCATCTCGGCCAGCTTGGCCACGCCGGCTCCGGAGTCCAGGCTCCGGTCGATCCGCTGGGCGGCGCCGTCCACTCCTGCCGCCTCCAGCATTTGGATACCAAGCGTCCTCACGAGGAGGGCGAGGTCGGCAGGGCCCTTGCCGCGCAGTACGGCGATCGCCTCGACGACCTCGTTGGCATTGCCCACCTCCCGCCCGAGTGGCTGGTCCATGGCGGTGAGCAGCGCCCGGGTCGCGACGCCGTGGGACTTGCCGATCCCGACCATGGTCGTGGCGAGGCGGCGAGCGTCCTCCACGGTCTCCATGAAGGCGCCCGACCCCACCTTGATGTCCAGCACCAGCGCGTCGAGGCCCTCGACCAGCTTCTTGGACATTATCGAGGAGCTGATGAGTGGCACCGAGGACACCGTGGCGGTGCTGTCCCGGAGGGCGTACAGGATCCGGTCGGCCGGGACGATCTGGTCGGACTGGCCGGCGATGATCACCCCGTGACGGTTGGCTATCCGCCCGAACTCCTTGGTACTGAGGGCGGTCCGAAAGCCCCTGATCGACTCCAGCTTGTCGAGGGTTCCTCCGGTGTGTCCCAGGCCCCGGCCCGACATCATCGGCACGGTCACGCCGCACGATGCCACCAAGGGCGCCAGGGCAATGCTGACCTTGTCGCCTACGCCGCCGGTCGAGTGCTTGTCGACCTTCGGTACGGCGGAGGGAATGGCAAGCCGTTCTCCGGACTCGATCATGGCAGCGGTCAGCGTGGCCAGTTCGGTGTCCGACATCCCGCGGAAGTAGATGGCCATGAGCATGGCGGCCGCCTGGTAGTCCGGGATCGAGCGCCTCACCACGCCCGCTACGAAGGTCCGGATGTGGTCGGCACCCAGTTGGCCGCCGTTGCGCTTGTGCCGGATCGCCTCCCGGATACTCCGAGCGCTCATTCCGGCTTTGCCCCGGACGACCGTACGACCCGGTTGTGCCGGACCGCCAACCCCTCGCGGGCCAGCCGGAGGGCATGTTCGTCCTCCAAGCCCGGCACGAGCCGGCCCTCCCTCGTCACCACCCGCCACCATGGCAGGCCGTCCGAGTTCGCCAGTATCCGTCCGACAGCCCGGGCGGCGCCCGGCCGGCCGGCATCGGCCGCGATCTCGCCGTACGTGGCCACCTCGCCCTCGGCGAGGCTCTCGATCGTGGAGTACACCCGCTCGGTGAACGTTCGCCCGCCCTCGTCGACGGGAACGCTGCTCACGGAGTGTCGAAGAGCCGGTCGCCCATGTCGCCCAGCCCGGGCACGATGAAGAAGCTGTCGTTCAGGTGGGAGTCCATGGCCGCCGCGACCACCTCCACGTCGGGATGCTCGCGCTCCATCCGGGCGGCGCCCTCCGGCGCTGCGACCACGCACAGGGCGACCACGTGCGCCGCTCCGGCCTCCTTGACCTGCTCCACCGCCCAGCCCAGCGAGCCCCCGGTGGCGAGCATGGGTTCCAGGACCAGGACGGTGCGTTCCCGCATCTCGGGGAACTTGGTGTAGTAGGCCATCGGCCGGGCCGTCTCCTCGTCGCGCTGGACTCCCACGTAGCCGATCGCCACTTCGGGTAACAGGTCCACCACCGCATCGATCAATCCCAATCCGGCCCGGAGTACCGCGACAGCCACCAGCGGCGGGCCCGGCCGGTACCCGGTCGCCGGCGCGAGCGGCGTCTCCAGGCGGTACTCGGTCTCGGCCAGCCTCGATGTCGCCTCCAGGGTGAGGATGTAGGAGAGGCGGCGGGTGGCGAGGCGGAACTCGGCCGGATCGGTCGTCCGGTCGCGGAGAATGCTGAGGTAGTGGCGGCTCAGCGGGTGGTCTACGACGGTGATACCCAAAACGGACTTCCCCTCGGTTGTGGCGCCGGGGCAACCTGGTTGCTGCTGCCCGGAGGATACCCCGAGCGGTTGGTTGCTAGTCGGTAGTTGTTAGTTGCTAGTTGTTAGTTGCTGGTGTCTACTAACTACAGACTAGAGACTGGAAACCGGCTAGTTTGTCTCCAGCAGCCCGAAGAGGAGCCCGGCAGGTGTTCGAAACCCTCACAGCCCGTTTCGAGACGGCGTTCGATCGCATCCGGGGCCGGGGCCGTCTGAGCGAGCGCCGGGTCGACGAGACCCTGCGCGAGGTGCGGCTGGCTCTGCTGGAGGCCGATGTCAACCGGGAGGTGGCCGACCGCCTGCTCGACCGGATCCGGGTTCGAGCGGTCGGCGCCGAGGTGATCAAGAGCGTCACGCCGGGCCAACAGGTGGTCAAGATCGTCCACGAGTCCCTCCTCGAAACGCTGGGGAGTGAGGCCGTACCCCTGGTGACCACTGGCGCCAAACCCCTCACCACCCTGGTGGTCGGGCTGCAGGGCTCGGGTAAGACCACCACCGCCGCCAAGCTGGCCGGTCACTACCGGCGCTCCGGGAAGAGCGTGCTGATGGTTGCGGGCGATCTGGTACGTCCCGGAGCGGTGGAACAGCTGCAACAGCTGGGTGAACGGATCGGCGTCCCGGTGTTCGAGGGCGGTGGGAGAAACCCGGTGTCCGTGGTGAGGAGCGCGCTCCGACAGGCCGATCGGGAGGGTGTCGATGTGGTGGTGGTGGACACCGCCGGCCGTCTCCAGATCGACCAGGACCTCATGACCGAACTGGGCGCCATGGCTCGCACCGCCTCGCCCGACGAGGTGCTGCTCGTGCTGGACGCCATGACCGGGCAGGAGTCCGTGGCGGTGGCCAGAGGCTTCTCGAAGCACATCGATCTGACCGGTGTGGTGCTCTCGAAGCTCGACAGCGACGCTCGGGGCGGCGCGGCCATCTCGGTTCGGGAGGCGACCGGTTTCCCGGTCAAGTTGGTGGGGACCGGTGAGGGGCATCGGGATCTGGAGGTATTCCATCCCGAGCGGATGGCATCCCGCATACTGGGCATGGGCGATGTCCTGACCCTCATCGAGAGGGCCGAGGAGGCAGTCGACCAGCAGCAGGCGGCTGACATGGCCCAGCGCCTGCTACGGGCGGAGTTCACCCTTGACGACTACATCGAGCAGGTGAAGAGCCTGCGCCGGATGGGGTCGGTGGGGGAGCTACTTGGTATGATCCCCGGTGCGCGCCCCGCTATGGCGGATGCGCAGGCGGTTGATCGTGAGGTTCGCCGCTCGGAGGCGATCATCTGCTCGATGACCCGCGCCGAACGAGCTAACCCCAAGGTCATCGACGGCAGTCGCAGGCGAAGGATCGCCCTGGGCTCGGGAACCTCCGTTCAGGATGTGGCCGGTCTGGTGCGGCAGTTCAACCAGATGCGCGGCATGTTCCAGTCGCTGTCGCGGGGCAAGACCAGGATGGGACTCCCCGGCATGCGCAGCGGGTTCCCGGGAAGCGTGGAAGGCGCGTTGCCTGGCGGCCTTATGGGTACGGTGATGGAACGCCCGCGTGGTGGGGGTCGCCGCCGCCCGCCCGGCCGGCCCAAGAAGAAGCCAAGAACTCCTAAGAAGCTCCAGAAGAAGAAAAAGAGGTGACGAATGGCGGTGAAGATCCGCCTCAGGCGTATGGGTAAGAAGAAGCAGCCGACCTACCGGGTGGTGGTGGCTGATGCACGGTCCCCCAGGGACGGTCGCATCATCGAGTCGATCGGTCGCTACGACCCCCGGCGGGAGCCTTCGCTGGTCGAGATCGACAACGACCGGGCCCGGTACTGGCTGGGCACCGGCGCACAACCGACCGACCGGGTGCAGAAGCTGCTCGAGATCTCCGGGGCGGTCGCGCAACCGAAGGTGTCCCGGGCCGGCGTCTACCGTCTCGACGACCCTCCGCAGAGCCCGCCCCCCGATCCGGATGTGACGGAGTCTCCCGAGGCCGCCGAGGACTCGGCTGTCGAGGAACCGGGTGCCGCTCCGGAGGAGGACGAAACCCCCGCAGACGACCAGCAGGACGGTGAAGCATGAGCGGCGCGATCGTAGAACGCGTGATCCGGTATGTCGTTACGTCGATCGTCGACGACACCGAGGCCGTACAGGTCACGATGATCGACCAGGGCGAGGACAGGATGCTCGCCGAAGTGAAGACGGCGCCCGGCGAGATGGGTCGGGTGATCGGCCGGGGCGGAAGGGTGGCGCGGGCCATCCGGACCGTCGCTCAGGCAGCGGCCGAAGAGGAAGGCCTCACCGTAGGGGTCGAATTCGTCGATTGAGCGCTCGGGACCGGTCCGGCGGCAGGAGGCGGGCGCGGTAGCGAGGCCTCCGGCCCGGGGCGCCGGCCGACCTACCGGGGAACCGGTGGTGGTCGGGCGGATCGTCGGAGTCCATGGGCTCGGCGGCGCTGTGCGCGTACGGGTCGAGTCCGACTATCCGCAGCGCTTCGTCGCTCCGGCCCGGTTTCGCACCGGGTTGCCCGACGCACCGCTGCTGGTTCTGAGAGCTTTCCAGACCCACTCCGGGGGTCCTATTGCAGAGTTCGCCGGGATCACCTCCGCAGAGCAGGCGGAGCAGCTGGTGGGGGCCAAACTCCTCATCGACGAGGCGGACAGGAGGGCGCTTCGGCCCGGCGAGTACTGGCCCGATCAGTTGATCGGGCTGGATGTGCGGATCGGATCCGAGACCGTCGGCGTGGTGGACGACCTGATCGAGGCCCCCCAGGACCGGCTCCTGGTCAAGTGCCATGACGGCTCGGAGGCCGAGATCCCCTTCGTGGAGGCCCTCGTTACGGAAGTCGATGTGGCCGGTGGGTGGCTGCGGGTGGACCCTCCCGATGGCCTAGTTTCTAGTTTCTAGTTATTAGCTATTACTAGCTTATGATAGAGTATCGGCAATCTTTAGGCTTGTGTCTGTAGCTTGACAGGGAAGTGAGAGAGGGGAGGAGCACGTGGGCGAGGACGGGGGGGTTTGCCCCCGCGGGGGGGTCGCTGTGTATTGGTGCTGGGTGCCGTACACAACC
>VXRE01000054.1 GCA_009838635.1 Acidimicrobiia bacterium
GACGGGGCGCCGATGGCCGCCAGAGCACCCGGTTGTTTCGCAGACAGACCACTAGGTCCCGGACATCGACTGGAGCGCTGAGAGCACGATGGCTGTGGAGATGCCGAAGCCACCTACGACAGTAGCTACGACGATGCCCAGGATCCAGTAGGTCGACAAAGCGATCCGCCGCTCGATGGTGAGCAGGGCCTCGGCTATTTCCGTACGGTTCTCGGCCTTCACCACGTCGTCCTTGGCGTCTGCCAGATCTACGAACCCTTCCGGGTATGACGTCACAGTCATGGGGCCTCCTTCCTTAGGCCGGCGCGCCACCCCGGTCAAGGCCCTTCTCTGTTCCCGTCACCTGATGCTGGAAGAAGCGTACCACCGCCGCAAAAGGCAGGGCCGCCCCGGAGGGGACGGCCCTGCCTGGGTCTTGGTTCTGCTAGCCCAGTTCGCTGCGAACGATCTCCGCTCCCGAGACCATCGCGTGGAGCTTGTCCTTGGCGATGTAGCGCTGCAGGAGGATGAGCCCGCAGTCGGTGGTCACGCCCAACTGGTTGGCCGGCACGTACTCGAGCAGCCGCCGGATCCGGCCGGCTACCTGGTCGGCCGTCTCGGTGATCGTCGACTTGACGTCGATCACACCCGCCCAGAACTGGATGTTCTCCGGGACCGGATTGTCCCGGATCACCTCGAGCCCGGACAGGTCGTCCGAGCGCCGCCCGCAGTTCTCGAGGTTGAGAACATCGATGTTCGCCTCGTAGGACTTCGGGACCACCGAAGCGGTGGCAGCCGGCTCGTCACCCTGGCGGATGGTCAGATCGAAGATCTCTCCGGCGCCGGCCGTGTCGTCCGGGTAGTAGGCCGGGGTGCCGCCCCAGTTGCCCCAGCAGATATGGACGATGATCTTGGCGTTCTGGACGCCCTCCACGGCCCGGTCGAAGGCCTCGATGGCCCACGGTTCGTAGAAGTACGGCCAGGTGAACTCGTCCAACTGGATGAAGTCGACCCCCATCGCGTCCACCTCGAGGATGTCCTCGTTGATCGCCGCGGCGATGTCCATGGCCCGCTCCGCGGGATCCTCGTAGTGGAGATCGTTGGTGGCCTGGGCCAGGACCTGGATACCGGTGTACTGAACCTTGGTGGCCTTGCTGGTGGCCTGCTTCAGCGCCCGGGCCTGCTCTACCATGATGGCGCCCCGCCGCTTCACCTCCTGGGTGAGCGTGCCGGCATGGAGGCGGCTGTAGATCGGAAACCCGAGGAATCCACCCTTCAGGTCGTATCCGAGCCGCTTGTAGTAGTAGTAGAGGGCCTGGTCGGCATAGTTGTCACCGTGAAGACGCCCATCGGTGATGATGTCGAGACCAGCGTTCTCCTGGTCCCTGGCTAGTGAGCCCACCGCGTCTTCCAGCGCCTCCCGGATGTAGGCATCCGGCGGCTCCTGATCACCGGTCCAATCCCGCACGCAGTTGGCGTCCCACCAGCGTGGATTGGGGTAGTTCCCGACCATCGAGGTCGGGATCAAGACCTCTTGACCCTTGATCTGCATGTTCCCTCCATTCGAGAGAATCTCCGAGCCGCCCTCGGCGCGACCCGTCGGCCGGGCCCCGCAAGCTTCCCTTGTAGCCGACAGTCCACCCGCGTCGGGCCCGTATATGACGAGCGTAGCAATATGCCGGAAACGGGGTCGGGTGGTCTAGGGAAGGTTCTCAGAAGACGGAGATCGGTCGAACCGCGATGCCGCGACCTGGGTTTGGGTCGACCATCGGGCTGACCCGAACTTGTCTAAATGCCCTACTAGCGGAGCGACCAGCCGCCGTCGACGACCAGGCCGTGGCCGGTCATGTAGGAGAGGCGCCCTGACGCCAGGAGGGTGATGGCCTCGGCGATCTCCTCGGGCTGGGCGACCCGGCCGATGGGGATGCCGCTCTCGATGGCCGCCCGGAGGTCGGGCTGGTCAAGCCTCCATCTGGTCATCGGCGTCTCCGCCATGCCCGGACACACCGCGTTGGACCGGATGCCATCCCCGGCGTAGTCCAGGGCTATCGAGCGGGCCAGCAGCAACGCCGCCGCCTTCGAGACCGAGTACGCGGAGCGGGCCGGGAACGGATCCATCCCGGCCACCGACGCCACCGTGATTATGTGACCGGACCGGCGGGGCACCATCGAGGAGAGGGCGGCGCGCGAGCACAGGTAGGCCCCCCGTACGTTGACCCCCATTACCCGGTCCCACTCCTCTACCGGCGTCTCGTGGAGGCGGGTGGCCTCCAGGGAACCGGTGATCCCGGCGTTGTTGATCAGCACGTCGACCGGCCCGAGCGCTTCCTCGACGGCGGCGAAGGCCTCCGAGACCTCGCTGGCCACAGCCACGTCCACGCCCAGCCCCAGTCCATCGCCCGCGGCTTCGGAGGCGCCGGCAGGATCGAGGTCCAAGACGCCCAGCCGGAACCCCTCGCTCCGGAGGCGCTCGCAAGTCGCCAGGCCTATGCCCGACCCACCTCCCGTCACCACGGCCACCCTCGGCGCCCGGTCCGCCATCCATACCTCCAGAGAGTCGAGACCCAAGGATACGTCTGACCGCTCCGGGAATCCTGGAGGAGCTCTGCTCGGTGCTGAACGCGCCACCGGCCGAACCCGACCTTCCAGGGCGACCACTGACTACTGAGGCGTATCATGTCCCGCATGAGACTCAAAGGACATTCTGCTCTCATCACGGGAGCCGGCTCGGGTATCGGCCGGGCAACCGCCGAACTGTTCGCCGCCGAGGGCGCCGGCGTGGCGATACTCGACCGCGACGGCCAGGCCGTTGAGTCCGCTGCCTCGGATATCTCGGCCACAGGTGCCGAGGCACATCCGGTGGTGGCCGACGTGTCGTCACCGGAGGAGATTGCCGGCGCCGTGGACCGCGCCGCCCGGCTCCTCGGTCGCCTTGACATCCTCTACAACAATGCCGGCGTCGGGTCCAGCGGATCGGTGGTTGACACCACCGAGGAGGACTGGGACCGCTGCTTCGCGGTGAACGTCAAGGGCACCTACCTCACGTCACGGGCCGCCATACCCCACTTGGAATCCGCAGGCGGCGGATCCATCATCAACCAGGCCTCGGTAGCCGCCCTGGTGGGAATCCAGGGATTCGCTGCCTATTGCGCCGCCAAGGGCGCGGTGGTGTCCCTGACCCGAGCCATGGCGATCGACCTCGCCCCGCTGGGGATCCGGGTGAACGCGCTCTGCCCGGGCACCGTCTACACGCCGCTCATGGAGCCGCTCATGCGTCAACGCGGGGGCGGAAGTATCGAGCGTGGCATCGAGATGACCGCCGCCAAGTATCCGATCGGACGTCTCGGAACGCCTAAGGAGATCGCCCAGGCGGCCCTGTTCCTGGCATCGGACGACTCCAGCTTCGTCACCGGTGCCGCCTTCACGGTCGACGGCGGCATGACCGCCCAGTAGGAAGGGCACTGAACAATGTCCGGTTGGCCCGATGCGTCGGCTGCGAAGACCCTGGTCCACGCATCCCGGGCCAACGATGGAGGTCCATCCCCGTCTCTTTCGGCACCCTTCTAGATCCGGATGGCCGTCCACCTCGCTCCCGACAAACTGGCCGACCTCGAGACCGCGGTAGCGCTGGTGCAACCCGGCTCCATGGTGGCTCTGGGAGGAGGCCTCTCGGCCCGGCTCCCGATGGCGCTGGTCCGCGGCCTGATCCGGGCCGCGATCGGAGACCTCCATGTGGTCGGTTCCGCCCACTCCATAGATGTGGACCTGCTGGCCGCCGCCGGAGCCATCTCGGTCTGCGAGGAGAGCTACGTGGGGTATGAGCAGGACCACGGTCTGGCGCCGGCCTTCCGGAGGGCGGCTCAGGAAGGGTCGCTGGAGGCACGGGAGAGTTGCTGCGACACCATCCTCACCCAGCTCCGGGCCGCCGAGATGGGCCTCTCCTTCCTTCCCGTCCACGGCGTCAAGGGGACGGACATCGAGGAGCTGCATCCGGAGTACTCCCGAGTGACCTGCCCCTTCACCGGGCACGAGTACGTGGCCGTACCGCCCCTGGCCCCGGACGCGGCCTTGATCCACGCCCCAATCGGGGATCGTAAGGGGAACCTCCACATCGAGCAGCCCTACGTCCTCGACGAGCGGTTCGCGGTCGCCTCCGCAATGACGATTGCCACTGTCGATCGGATCGCCACCACCGACGAGGTGGCGGCGGCGGGCATCGTCATCCCCCACTACCGGGTGGCCGCGGTGGTCGAGGCGCCTTTCGGCGCCCATCCCAGCTCCTGCTATCCCGGTTATTCCTACGACCGCGCTCATCTGGCCTTCTGGGTTAAGGCTGCCAGGACTCCCGAGGGCGCGCAGGATTACCTCCTCCGCCATGTCACCGGCGTCGACGAGGACGGCTACCGGCAGCTGGTCGGCGCCGACCGGCTGGAACATCTGACCGGATACCGGGCCTCCGACCAGGCATGGATGGAGATGTTCAGGTGAGTTACCGATTCGGACTCGACGAGCTATTCGTGGTCGAGCTGGCCCGGACCGTTCGGGATGCCGAGGTAGTATTCCACGGATTCGGAAGCCCGTGTGCCACGGTTGCCATGCACCTCGCCAAGCGCACCCATGCCCCCCACGCGCTGCTGATCGAGGGCGCCACCTACGCGGTCAACCCCTCACCTGCCTTCATCGCTCCGTCGAGTAACGACCACTCCCTGAAACGGGGATCGGCCTACTCGATGCGTTTCGAGGAGGCGTTCGACATGTCGATCAGGGGCGACATGGACCTCATGTTCCTGTCGGGCATCCAGATCGACGCCTACGGGAACACCAACGTCACCGCGGTCGGCGGGATGCCACACCCGAAGGTGAAGCTTGGGGGCGGGGGCGGGGGATGCAACATGTCGGCCACGATCGGGCGCCTCACCCTGTGGACCACCAACCACCGGTCCGGGCGCTGCCTGGTCGGGGAGTGCGACTTCATCACCGACATCGGCCACCGGACGCCTGAGGGAACCCGATCCGAGCTGGGCTACCCGGGAGGCGGTCCGGACGCGCTGGTCACCGAATTGGGCGTGTTCGACTACCCCGAAGGTCGGGCCCGGCTGCGGAGGCTGTTTCCGGACGTCACACTCGCGGAAGCGAAGGCCGTCACCGGCTTCGAGTTCGCCGTGGCGGCCGACCTAGCGCCGATACAGACACCTTCGCGCCACCAGATCGATCTGGTGCGCGCCATCGATCCGCTCGGCGTCCGCCGGAGGGAGTTCCGGCCGGCCGAGCTCGAACGGTCCTTCTCCCTGTGACTCTCGACCGGGTGTTCAACCCGGCCCGGGTGGCGGTGGTGGGCGCCTCCGACCGTCCCGGCAAGGTCGGATCGGTCATCTGGCGCAACCTGGCGGCCTTCGAGGGCGAGAGAATCCCGGTCACCACCTCGGCGGACCGCGTCGGAGGCGTTCCGGCGGTCCCGAGCCTGACGGAGATAGAGGGAGAGGTCGACCTGGCGATCCTGGTGGTCCCCGCCCGGGCCGCTCCGGCCATCGCCCGCCAGGCCGCCGCCAAAGGTGTCGGCGGGATGGTGGTGCTGGCGGGCGGGTTCGCCGAGACCGGGCCGGCCGGGGCTGTCCTCCAAGCCGAGCTGGTCGAGGCAGCAGGGCCGGTCCGGATCGTCGGGCCCAACTGCTTCGGGATCCAGAACATCGCGCTGGGCCTCAACGCGTCGATAACGATGGCGGGCGATGTCGAGGCGGGGACGGTGGCCCTGGTCACCCAGTCGGGTGCCTACGGGATGGCGATCCACTCGCTGGCACTGGACGAGAACCTGCACTTCGGGAAGGTGTACTCGTCAGGCAACAAGGCCGACATCGGCGACCACGAGGTGATCCGCTACCTCCATCAGGATCCCGGCACCCGCATCGTGTGCCTGCTGGCGGAGTCGGTGACCGACGGGGCCGAGTTGGCCGCCGCCATCCGGGCCGCCAGCCCGACCATGCCGGTCATCGTGACCAAGACCGGCCGCTCGGAGGCCGGGGCTCGAGCCGCGCTGTCCCACACCGGGGCCCTGGGCACCGACGACGCCGTCTTCCGGGCGGCCATGCGCCAAGCGGGGGCGATCACCGTCCGATCCGGTCTGGAGATGCTCGACGTGGCGCGGGTGCTGACCGCTCAGCCGCTCCCTCGAGGGGCCCGGGCGGCCATCATCACCAACTCGGGCGGCGTGGGCGTCGAGCTGGCCGACATGCTCGAGGATGAGGGAGTAGAGGTCCCCGAACTGTCGCCCGGCCTCCGGGATCACATCGCCGAACGGCTGCCTCCCATCGGAGGCGCCCGGAACCCGGTGGACATGACCCCCATCTGGTCACGCTTCGCGGAGCTCTATCCGTGGTTGACCGACACGCTGGCCCGCTCGGGCGAGATAGACCTGGTGATCCCGGTACTCCTGCAACGGGCGGCCATGGACGAGGCCACGCTGACCGGGCTGCGCGACACCGTGGCGGCGCTGAGGGCTGGAGGGAACCAGGTGCCCGTCTACTGCTGCTGGGTGACCCCGCGGGAGGCCCGGGGTAGGGCCGACGTCCTCCAGTCGGCGGGCATCCCTTGCCTGGAGTGGCCCGAGCGCGTGGCGCGTGCCGTCGGGCACGCGGTGCGCTACGCCGCCAACCGCCCGGGCATCACCCCACCCGTCCAGATCGACCCCTCCGAGCCCTTCGGGCTGGCGGACGGGCCGGTCCAGGCAACCGAGGCCTCCGCCATCCTGGCCGGCTACGGAATCGCCACCGTGGAGAGCGCGCTGTGTACGACCGGCGACGAGGCGGTAACGGCGGCGGGCCGCCTGGCGGGTCCGGTCGTGATGAAGACCGCCGCCCCCTCGGTGGCCCACCGGACCGAGGCCGGAGGGGTCCGGATAGGCCTTGGGACCCCGGACGAGGTTCGTGAGGCCTACCGCGCGTTGTCAGCGCTCGGACCAGACGTCTTGGTCCAACGGCAGCTGGACGGGGTGGAGGTTGTGGTCGGCGCTCTGCGGGATCCGGTCTTCGGGCCGGTGGTGATGGCCGGCCTGGGCGGGACCATGGTGGAGCTGCTGGAGGACGTGGTATTCGCGCTGGCCCCGGTGACCAACAGCGAGGCGATCGAGATGCTGGAGAGCTTGGCGGGCTTCCCGCTACTCGCCGGGTACCGGGGTGGACCGGCGGTCGATCTCTACGCGCTGGGAGAGGTGATTTCCGGCGTTGCCCGCCTGGCCGCCGAGCACCCCGAGGTGGGCGAGATCGACCTCAACCCCGTCATGTGCACCGAGTCCGACGCCGTCGCGGTGGACTGGAAGCTCTACGTGAGCCACCCTTAGGAGGGTGACCGACTGAGCCAGTTCGTGGATGTCGAGCAGGATCACTGATGGGACTGCAGATCGGGGTCCAGTACCCGGTCGGGGTTGCTGATGACTTCCCATTCCTCAGCAGGCACCGCCGGAGACATGATGTCGCCCGTGATGCTCATCTTGTCCCGGAACATCCCGAGCAATGGCCCAGGCTTCCTAACCGGGGCCAACCGCGACACCGGCTTGCCGTGCTTCGTGATAACTGTCTCCTCCCCGGTCTCGTTCACCTTTTCTATTAGCGGCAGACACCGGTTCTTGAACTCGCCCGCCGGCATGGTCCGCCGGCTCTGCCCGATACCCGACATGCCCGAGACCTCCTGATCGTCAGACGAAGACACCCGTGTCCAATGATATGGCTAGATCCAGTTCCGAGACACGAGTCGATCTGTTCTATCCTCAGCGGGAGACCCGAACAGACGCTCAGCTGGCAGAGGAAGGACTACGGATGGCGACCACCACGCTCACACCCTGGGACATTCGCAGCCAGGAACCCATCAGCATCCATGATTGGGGGCCGGAGATCGACTCCATGCTGGAGAACCCCGAGGACAACCGGGTCGTCTTCAACGTCGACGAGACCGACACCCGTCCCTACGATGCCATCTTCCTGGGCGGGGGCGCCGCCGGGCGCTTCGGATCCGCCTACATGCGGGCCATGGGCGGGCGCCAGCTGATCATCGACCAGTGGCCCTTCCTAGGGGGCTCCTGCCCGCACAACGCCTGCGTGCCCCACCATCTCTTCAGCGAGGTGGCGGCCGAGCTCATGCTGGCCCGCACTTTCAGCGGGCAGTTCTGGTTCCCGGACATGGAGGGCGAGGTGACCTCCATCAAGGAGATCGTCGACCTGTTCCGGGCCGGCCGGATTGCCCCGCACGCGATCATGAACTTCCAGAGCAAGGAGCAACTCGATCTCGAGTACATCCTGAACGCCCCCGGCAGAATCATCGACTCCCACACGGTCGAGGTGGCGGGCCGCACCTTCACCGCCAACAACCTGATCCTCGCCACCGGCGCCCATCCCCGACCCCTCCCCTGCCCCGGCAACGACCTGAAGGGCGTCTTCACCTATGAATCCCTGGTGGAGGACCTCGACTACGAGCCGGGCGGCACGGTCGTCGTGATCGGCGGATCCAAGACCGCGGTCGAATACGGCTGCTTCTTCCAGGCCACCGGCCGCCGCACCATCTTCGTGGTGCGCACCGAGCTGCTGAAGCTGCTCGAGGACGGCGAGACCCGTGACTACGTGATCACCATGATGAAGGAGCAGGGGACCGAGATCTGGGAGGGCTCGGTCGTGACCGAGGTTCACGATGACGGCAGCGGCCGGGTCAAGGGCGTCACGGTGTCCACGCCGGATGGAGTCGAGTACATCGAGACCGACTTCGTGTTCCACGGCCTGGGCGAAGTCCCCAACTCGAAGTTGGCGGCCGAGGTGCTGGGCGTGAAGCTGAACGACGACGGGACCATCAAGGTCAACCCGCAGATGCAGACCTCGGTACCCGACGTGTACGCCATCGGCGACCTGATCGGCCCGCCCATGGAGATGTTCAAGGCTCGCAAGTCGGGGATGTACGCGTCCCGCCACATCATGGGCGAGGACGTCCACTACGAGTTCAAGGAGTACCCCGACTTCATGCACACCCACTACGAGGTCAGCTGGTTCGGGATCGGCGAGGAGGAGGCCCGGGAGCGCTACGGGGACGTGACCATCATCAAGATGCCCCCCGACTCGGAGGACGGCTGGGAAGTCGCCCTGCCGGCCACCGACCGGATGATGCTCTACGCGTTCGCCAAGCCCCGGATGTCGGGATTCCAGAAGCTGATCATCGCCTCCGCCTCCCGCAGGGTGGTCGGCGCCCATCACGTGGGGGCCGGGGCCCGGGATGCCTTCCAGTACCTGTTCCAGCTATACCGCCGGGGACTCACCATCGACCAGCTCGCAGAGATGGACGAGCTGTTCCTCAACCCGACCCACTTCATCCAGCTGTCCCGCCTCCGGGCAGGATCCAAGGACCTCCAGGACTTATGACCGGCGCCGCCGACTCGGCCTGGTACCGGCTGGCGGTCACCGGCGAGGTCCGGCGCGAGCGGACCGCCAAGCCGCGCCATGCCGGCGTGACCATGGTCATCGACACCGGGCTGGGCCTGTCCCAGTGCGAGGACCTGCTGATGATGGCGGACCGCTGGATCGACCACTGGAAGCTCAGCTTCGGCACCTCGGCGCTGATACCCAAGCCGGTGCTCGCCAAGAAGCTGGACCTGATCGGGTCGGCCGGGATCCTCACCTTCCCCGGCGGGACCATGTTCGAGGCCACCATCGTCCGGCGCCATTGCCGCCACTACATGCGGACCGCCCGAGGGATGGGCTTCACCGCCGTCGAGATCTCCGAGGGATCGATCGACCTCTCGCCCGACCGCCGGCGCGGGGCCATCGAGTGTGCGCTCGACCATGACCTGGAGGTGATCACCGAGGTCGGGAAGAAGGACCCGACAACCCAACCGTCTCCAGGGCAACTGGCCGATCAGGCGCTGCAGGACCTGGAGTGGGGAGCCTCGTGGGTGGTGGTCGAGGGCCGCGAGTCCGGCACCGGGGTCGGGATGTACGACGCGACCGGCCGGATCGACATGGAGGCGGTGGAAACGGTCGCCGAGCGGGTGGGAGACGCCGTCGACCGCCTGGTGTGGGAGGCGCCCCTGGCCGATCAGCAGAAGATGCTGATCGGACGCTTCGGCCTCAACGTGGGTCTGGGGAATATCGATCCCACCCGGATCCTGGCGCTGGAGGCGCTCCGCACCGGCCTCCGGTTCGAGACGCTCCAACCGATCGCCGCCCGCCTCGCCGCGAGGGGTGCCTGGGATCCGGAGCAACGGGAGCCAGGTCCCTCCTAACCGTTAACCCCGCGAATTCTGTTCCAGGGTGGTCAGTGGTCAGTGGTCAGTGGTCAGTGGTCAGTGGTCAGTGGTCAGTGGTCAGTGTAATCTAATATAACTAGCAACTAGCAACTAGCAACTAGCAACTAGCAACTAGCTCCGCCAGGAGGTCCCGGGTGGCTCCGGTCCCGATGCCGGTGTCGAACGGAACGGCCCATACATCGGTAGCGCCGGAGTCGAACAGGGCCCGGATGCGGGATCGGACGGTCCCCGCGCCTCCCGAGACGACTAGATCTGCCGGCCCATCCACCCCTTCGCGATCGAAGAGCCGCTGGTAGTTGACGAGATTGCCGTACATGCCGAACGTCCGGTTGGCCGCGGCTCTCGCCCGGTCCCGGTCTCCGTCGACCGCGACCGGAACCCCTGCCACCACGCGGGGCGGAACCTTCCCCGCCGCCTGCGCGCCCTCGGTGACGGCGGGTAGCACCACCTCTTCCAGGGACTTCGGTCCGGCCAACCATGTGGTCACCCCGTCGGCCAGTTCCCCGCCCAGCCGACACATCGCCGGCGCCAGAGCTCCCACAATGACCGGCACGCGGGAAGTTCCGCGCACCGTTATCGCCGCCTCGACCCGGTAGTGATCCCCGGCGAAGCTCGCCTCGCCCTCTCCTAGCAATCCTCCCAGGACGGTCAGGTACTCACGCAGGTGGCCTACCTGGCTCGAATAGTCGAGGCCGTGCATCCCCTCGATCACGGGACGGTGCGAGACGCCAACGCCGAGCACGAACCGCCCTCCCGACAGGGATTGGACCGTTGCCGCGGATTGGGCCAGAGCTACGGGATGGCGGGGATAAGTGGGAACCACGCCCACCCCTAGCTCGATGCGCGACGTCCGCTGTGCCGCCGCGGCCAGCATGGTCATCGAGTCGATACCCCGGCTGAAGTGGATGCACCAGGCAGAGTTGAATCCGTCCTGTTCGGCGGCGACTGCTTCGGCGACCACTTCCTCCGGGGCCCGGAAAACGCCTACGGGCTCGCCGCCGATGAGAATCGAGATGCGCATGGGCCGCTCCTGCTGGTCGCCTAGGAGGGTACTGAAAAATGTCCGGTTGGCCCGATGGTCGGCAACGAAGTCCCCGGTTGAGGCGTTGCGGGCCAACCCACCCTCGTCTTTTTCAGCACCTTTCTATCCCAGCGTGGCGGCCAGCAAGCGCAACAGCCGGGCCAGGGTGTCGCTCGCCGCGGCGTGATGGTACGAGCCGGAGTCGTCATCCAGGTAGTCGTGACCCACGCCGTCGTACAGGATCCATCTGCCGTGAGGGTTGAGCCGCTGGGCTTCGTCGACTCCTGCGGCGGGTACCAGGTCGTCGTTCGCCCCGTAGAGACCCAGGACCGGCATGGGGAGCATCTCCAGGGCCTCGATCACCGGCAGGCGCCTCTCCTCGTCGCCGGCCAGCGGTGCATACGCCACGCAGAGCGCCCCGACCGCCCGCTGGCGGTGGGCCGCGTAGATGATGGCGAACCGGCCCCCCACGTCGATCCCCACCACGCCGATCCTGCCGGGGCGGGCCCAGCCGGCCGGGTCGGCGAACGCGAAGGCCACCGCATCGTCGATGTCCGCCAGGGCGCGGCGGTCCCGGATCCCGTGGTAGGTGGCGACCAGCTCTTCGAACGGCGCCTTGGGCCCGGGATGAGCGCCCCGGGTCAGGTCGGGGACCAGGACGGCGTATCCGTTACGCGCCAACCGGCGGGCAAGGTCCTTGACGAAGGGCGTGATCCCCTGGAGCGGGGGCAGCATCACCACCAGCGGGTAATCGCCGATCCGGTCGGGACGGGACAGGTAACCGGTGGAGAACCCGGCCCCGGAGGGCATCGCGAAGTCACGGTAGAGAATCTCGATCGTTCCCTCATGCTGGAGAACCGCCATGCCACCTCCTGTACGGGCCCAGGTCAGAAACGGCGAACGGCTCAATCGTAGCCAGCGGAGGGGGTACCGCTGAACCCGCCGTCTCGCAGTTCCGAGACCGCCGCCGAGGTCGGCGTCCGCCGACCGGTGGACGGATCGCATCCGGGATCGATCTCCGGCGCGCTCAGGCAGGCCGGAGCCGCCGTCGGAAGGGCGTATGATCACCGCCATGAGACTCCGGGGACGCGCCGCTGTCATAACCGGCGCCGGGTCGGGCATCGGCCGGGCCACAGCCGAGCTGTTCGCGAGCGAGGGCGCCGGGGTTGCGATACTCGATCGCGACGGGCCGGCCGCCGAAGCCGCCGCCTCAGCCATCTCGGCCACGGGCGGGGTGGCCCATCCGGTCGTCGCCGACGTGTCGTCGCCGGACGATGTCTCCCGAGCCATTGCCAGCTCCGCCCGACTCCTCGGGCGCCTCGACATCGTCTTCAACAACGCCGGCATAGCACCATCCGGGTCGGTTCTGGACACGGACGAGGACGAGTGGGATCGGTGCTTCGCGGTCCACGTCAAGGGCGTCTACCTCACCTCTCGGGCCGCCATCCCCCACCTGCGGGCCGCAGGCGGCGGATCGATCATCAACCAGGCATCCGTGGCCGCCCTGATCGGGATGGCAAACTTCTCCGCCTACAGCGCCGCCAAGGGTGCCGTGGTCTCCCTCACCCGCGCCATGGCGATCGACCTCGCTCCCCTTGGGATCAGGGTGAACGCCCTCTGCCCCGGCGCCGTCCACACACCGGTCATGGAGCCGCTCATGCGCAATCACGGCGGTGGCAGCCTCGAGCGGGGACTGGAGATCACGGCCGCCAAGCACCCGATCGGGCGCCTCGGGACACCGAGGGAGATTGCCGGCGCCGCGCTGTTCCTGGCATCGGACGACGCCGCCTTCGTCACCGGCGCCACCCTCCCGGTGGACGGCGGCAGAACCGCCTGCTAGCCGGCTCAGGACACTCCTGACGGATCGCACCGCCGGATTCGGGGTCAGTTGTCCCGCAACTCCGAGACTGCCGCCGAGGTCAGCGTCCGCCGGCCGGTAGCCGTCTCCACCACCAGACCCCCGTCCGGTGAGATGTCGACCGCCGTTCCGGCGCCGTCCGGGATCCAGGTGACCGGTCGCCCGAGTGTGGAGCATCGACGGCGGTACTCGTCATGCGGCCAATCACCCGGCTCGCCGGCCACCAGTGCCAGGAACTCCTCAACCCACCGTTCCGCGATCTCAGCCCCGGCCTCCCGGCCGGGATCGGAGTCGAACACGGCGCCCGTTCCCTCCGGAGCATCGGGCCAGAACAGGTTGGCGCCCCATCCCGCCACCACCGCGTCGCCCGAGGCTTCGGTGAGCAGGCCGCCCAGCTTCAGCCGCCCGCGCATCAGGTCGTTGGGCCATTTGAGCGTCATGTCCCGTCCCGGATCGCCGAGCGCCCGCAGGGCCGCCACGCCGGCTACCAGTGTCAGGAGCGGCCATGAGGAGGACGGCCAGTGCGGTCGGACTCCGAGGGAAGCCGCCAGCGCTCGCGGGGCGTTCGACCAGCGGGCACCCGAGCGCCCCCTCCCCCTGGTCTGCGACCGCGCCACCACCAGCAGGGGCATCGATCCGCGCCGGGACCACACCTCGTCCTGGGTGGAGGTGGTCCGGTCGAGCATCAGCTTCTCGTAGGGTGTAGCCATCGGCAGCCGGTCCGGGTCTAAGGGTCGAGTTCGAAGGATACGCGGCCCCGGCGCCGGGCCGTACGGTGACGCGTCCGGCTCCGCGCGCGGAGAATCGTTGCGGACGTGTGTAACGCCTAACCTTGAACGCCGCCAGAACGGCAGGACAACCACTGAGAGCCGGACGACTTTGGGAACCGAGCAGCGCATCGAACAGCTTCGAGAACTCCGCCGCCAAGCCGAGGGCGGAGGATCTCGCCGCGCCGTGGACCGCCAGCGCGAGAAGGGCAAGCTGACCGCCCGGGAGCGGATCGCGCTCCTCCTCGACCAGGGGAGCTTCCAGGAGATTGACACCTTCGTGCGGCACCAGTCGCGCGGCTTCGGGCTCGAGGACCGGCGCCCGCTCGGGGATGCCGTGGTGACGGGCTACGGAACCGTCAACGGCCGGACCGTCTTCGTGTTCGCCGAGGACTTCACCGTCTTCGGCGGGAGCCTCGGCAAGGCCGTGGCCGACAAGATCACCAAGGTCATGGACATGGCCATGAAGGTCGGGGCTCCGGTTGTCGGGCTGAAGGACTCCGGCGGTGCGCGCATCCAGGAGGGCGTGCAGTCGCTGGACGGCTACGGGAGGATCTTCTATCGCAACGTGATGGCCTCCGGGGTGATCCCCCAGGTGTCGGTCATCATGGGCCCGTGCGCGGGAGGGGCGGTCTACTCCCCCGCCATCACCGATTTCGTCTACCAGGTGGGCGGCACCAGCCACCTGTTCTTCACCGGCCCGGACGTGATCAAGGCGGTCACCGGCGAGGAAGTCACCTTCCAGGGCCTGGGCGGCGGCAGCCCCCACGCCGCCATCTCG
>VXRE01000107.1 GCA_009838635.1 Acidimicrobiia bacterium
CTCCGAGCCCTCCCCACGAACTTCGGCCGAGCACCACCCTGACCCCAAGTCTTCCGGGCAACATCCACCCCACCGCCTCGAGACCACCGAACCCACCACAAGCCCTTCCGGGGGAACGTTCACGGGCTCCGGGGCGGTAACGTGTGGTCTCTTGGAGGATGCGGTGACATACGAGTGGTGGCAGGAGGCTGTCTTCTACCAGATCTATCCCCGCAGCTTCATGGACTCGAACGGGGACGGGATCGGCGACCTAGCTGGTATCACCTCCAAGCTTGACTACTTGTCCGGCACGCTCGGCGTCGACGCCTTGTGGATCTCGCCCTTCTATCCCTCCCCGATGGCCGACTTCGGGTACGACGTGGCCGACTACACCGATGTGGACCCCATGTTCGGCACACTCGCCGACTTCGACGCCCTCGTGGATGGCGCCCACGAACGGGGCATGAAGGTCATCATCGACTGGGTGCCCAACCATTCCTCGTCCCGGCACCCCTGGTTCCTGGTGTCCCGGTCCTCCCGTGACAATCCCAAGCGCGACTGGTACGTGTGGAAGGACCCGGCGCCCGACGGCTCGGCGCCCAACAACTGGATCTCAGTCTTCAGCGGCCCGGCCTGGACCTTCGACGAGCACACCGGCCAGTACTACCTCCACAGCTTCCTGGCCGAACAGCCCGATATCAACTGGCGCAACGACGAGGCCCGGGCGGCGATGCTCGACACGCTCCGCTTCTGGCTGCGGCGGGGGGTGGACGGGTTCCGTCTCGATGCCTGCCACTTCGCGATGAAGGACCCCTTGTACCGATCCAACCCGGTGCTTGAAAGACCCAGGCACGGCTACAAGGACCTGGGCGAGTACGACTCCCTCGATCACGTTCACGACCGGGGCCACCCCGACATCCACGGCCTGTTCCGGGAGGTTCGCGCGGTGCTTGACGGGTTCTCGGCGGAACAACCCCGATTCTCGGTCGGGGAGATCCACCTCGAGGGAGCGGAGTGGGCCTCCTACTACGGCAACGGGGACGAGCTCCACATGCCCTACTACTTCGGGATGCTCGACGGCGACTGGACCGCCTCCTGGGCTCGCCGAGTGGTCGAGTCCCAGGAAGAGGTCCTACGGCCGGGAGCATGGCCCAACTACGTCCTGGGAAACCACGATGAGATCCGGATCGCGACGCGGTACGGAGAGCGCCGGGCCCGCCTCGCCACCCTGATGCTCCTCACCCTGCGAGGAACCCCGACTCTCTACTACGGGGACGAGCTGGGCATGGTCCAGGCCGACATCCCGACGGATCAGCAGCAGGATCCGTGGGGTCGACGCCAACCGGGCCTGGGACGGGACGGGTGCCGTACCCCCATGCAATGGACCCCCGGGGAGCACGCCGGCTTCACGGGCGGCCGACCCTGGCTGGCCACCGTCGACCCCGACGGAGCCAGGAACGTCGAGGCTCAACTGGGCGATCCGGACTCCATGCTCAGCCTCACCCGCCGCCTCATCGCCGTGCGGAAGGGTTCCGCCGCGCTCCGGTCTGGTCGCTACGAGGCCGTCGAAGGCCTGCCGGAGACGGTGTTCGCCTACCGGCGCCGCGCCGGCGAGGAAACGGTGAGTGTCTACCTCAACTTCGGTGACGAAGCGGTCCGCATTTCGGCCGGGGGGACCTTGCTCGTAGCCACGCGCTCGGGCATGGCCGGCCCGGTCGGCGGCGTCCTGGCTCTGGACGGTCTCGACGGAGCGGTGCTGGGTTCGTGACCCGCCGGTTCCCGGAGGGTTTCCTGTGGGGCGCCGCCACGGCGTCCTACCAGATCGAGGGGGCGGTGGCCGAGGACGGGAGGTCGGAGAGCGTCTGGGACCGATTCTGCCGGATTCCCGGACGGGTGCTCAACGGCGACACCGGTGATGTGGCCTGCGATCACTACCACAGATGGCGCGACGACATCCGGATCATGGAGGACCTGGGGCTGTCGGCCTATCGCTTCTCGGTGGCGTGGCCCCGGGTGGTGCCGCAGGGCAGGGGTCCCGTCAACCAGGCCGGCCTGGACTTCTACGACCGGCTCGTGGACGGATTGCTGGAGGCGGGCATCGAGCCGTTCCTCACCTTGTTCCACTGGGATCTCCCGCAGTGCCTCGAGGACGAGGGCGGATGGAGAGTGCGGGGAACTGCGCATGCCTTCGCCGACTACGCCGCGGCCGTTGAGTCCCGGCTCGGGGACCGCGTGCGGCACTGGCTGACCCTCAACGAGCCCTGGGTGGTGGCGCACCTCGGCCACCGTACCGGTCAGCACGCCCCCGGCCTGGTTGGCTCGGGGGCCGAACTCGACGTCGTCCACCACCAGTTGCTCGGACATGGGCTGGCATCCCAGGCGCTGCGGGCCGGGCACTCCGGCCACGAGGTGGGTATCGCTCTCAACCTCGAGCCCCGCATCCCGCGCTCGGACCATCCACTGGACCGGGACGCGGCCGCTCTGGAGGAGGGCTTGATGAACCGCTGGTTCCTGGACCCGCTCTTTTCCGGGCGGTACCCGGACGACCTCCTTGCCATCGCGGGCTGGCCGGCGTCGGCGGTGACCGAGGGCGATCTCGAGATCATCGGCCGGCCGCCCGACTCGATCGGCCTCAACTACTACCGCACCGAGGTGGTCGGACACCCGGGTCTGAGGGACTGCGACCGGCCCCCGCCGCTTCAAGACCCGGCCGCCGAGGTGACCGAGATGGGCTGGCCGGTGACACCCGAAGGCCTGGGCGCGATGCTCAGGATGCTGGAGGGATACGGAGCCCGCGCCGTCTACGTAACCGAGAACGGGGCCGCCTACCCCGACACGATCCGGGGCGGAGACCGTGTCGAGGACGAGGATCGCCGCTCCTACCTGGAGCGCCACCTTGTCGAAGCCGCCAAGGCGATAGATGACGGCGTTCCGCTCCGGGGCTACTTCGCCTGGACCCTGCTCGACAACTTCGAGTGGGGCTTCGGTTACTCGCGCCGCTTCGGCCTAGTCCACGTGGATCACGCCACCCAGCGGCGGACTCCCAAGGCCTCGGCCTACTGGTACCGGGATGTCATCGCCCGCAACGCCGTCTGACCCGACGCCCGGCAGGTGGGTGGTGTCCAGTGATTTCTAAGACGACTTAGCAACTAGCGAACGGCGGTTGTCGCCGCCCGGTAGGCCCTAGCCATGAACGAGGCCATCTGCTCGCGGGTCGTGCAGGCATCGGGAGAGAAGGTCGTCCGCGAGGTGCCCTCCGTCAAGCCCAGCCCGTAGACGCGGCCGATGTCTCCGCTCGGCGCCGTATCTCCCCCGTGGAGGTCCGTGAAGGGGGTCGGAGCCACGGGAGCGAGGCTCCCCGTCGCCACGGCGTGGAACCTGGCCAGGAGGGTCGCCATCCGGCCACGGGCCACGCATGCATCGGACGAGATACTCGCGAACGGATCACCTGCGATGATGCCGAGCCCGTAGAGACGGCGGATGTCCTCCCTGTGGGCCTCCGAAACGTCCCCGAGGTCCGTGAAGGGCGTCTCGGCCGGCCGAGCGTCACCGCCCTCCACGGCCGTGAACAGCCGGGCGAGGAAGGAAGCCGCCTGTGGCAGCGACACGGACGAGCGAGGCGAGAAGGTGGTGTCCGAGGTGCCTGCCGTGACACCGAGCCCGTAGATGCGGCGGATGTCGTCACGGTGGGCGTCCGAAGCCTCCCCGAGATCGGTGAAGGGCGTCTCTACCACCGGAGCCTCGCCCGCCGGACCCCCTACGTCCACCGTGGGGGTCCCGAGCTGCAGGCCGACGATCACCGGATCGTGGTCGGATGACCGGAAGGCGTTGGCCTCGTAGGTCGGTCGGGCTGCCGACTCCCGCTCGTACGCCCGCTCGCCCGGGTCACGGACATCGTCGTTGTAGTCGAACAGCGGAGGCTCGTCGGCGTTGATGTACCACCCGCTCACCCCGGTGACCTGGCGCAGCATCGACGGGCTGCCCATGGCGTAGTCCAGGTATCCGAGCTGGCCGTCGAACAGGTAACCGTAGGAGTCGGTGCCCACGAACCGCCTGACCAGGTCGGTATAGCCGGCCGCCTCCAGGGCCCTGATCGGGTCTTCTCTGGCGTACGCGTTCAGATCGCCGATGATCAGGACGTCGGGATCTCCTCCGGCCGTCGGATCCGTGGCGAGGTACCGGGCGAGGGCCTGTGCGGCCGCCGTCCGGACGCCGTTGCAGTTGCCCTGACCGTCCCGGAGATCCGGATCGCCCAGTTCCTCGCAGCTCGATCCCTTCGACTTGAGGTGGTTGACGGCGACCGTGAAGCGCTCTCCGGTCGCCACCTCCTCGAACGTCTGGATCAGCGCGGGCCGGTTCTTCGTGTCCAGGAAAGTCGCATCGACCGACGTCTCGATGATGGCGTACGGCCCGGCGGGCGTCACCGACTCCGGCCGGTAGACCAACCCGACCTTGATGACATCGCCTCCGATTGTCCCCGTGTCCACGTAGGCATACTTGTCGGAGCCCTCCGCGAAGTTGAGGGCGTCGATCAGACCGGCGAGCGAAGCCGAGGCGTTGTTCTCGAGCTCTACCAACCCGAAGACATCCGCGTCGATCGCCACCATCGCGGCCACGATCTTGTCACGCTGCCGGCGCAGTTCCGCCGCCGAGTCGGCGCCCCGGCAACCGAGACCGCCGTCCGGACCGCATCGCGGCGTCCCGTCGTCGATGGTGGTGAAGTAATTCAGAACGTTGAAACCGGCCACCCTGAGGCGGCCGCCCACATCGGCGGGAGCATGGGGCCGCGGGTTGTCCGCGGTGAAGGTGTAGTCGAACCGCTCAGGCACGGGCTGGATCCGCCACGCGCCGAATGCCCAGTGCATCACGCCACCCAAGCCGCTGATCGAGTCGCCGCCCCGGAAGCGATTGGTGTTACTCAACCCGCCACTCGGATACGGGTAGGCCTCATCGTCCCCCTGCGGCGGGAAGGTGGCATCGTTCTGGTCTCTGCTGCCGTCGTCCAGGATGATCCGTCTGGTGGCCAGGTCGGCCAGGAACGCCGCGTATCCGGCCACGCTCGGCGTGTGTCCATGGGTGAACTGGTACGGCCGGCGCCCTTCGGTGAGTACCAACTCGCCGTACCGGGCGAGCCAGTAGTACTCGCTGACCACCAGCTTGCCGGGGAACGTGACGATCATGCCCTCGAGGTTCTCGAAGGTTCCCTCCGCCCGGGTGCTGCCGGGGGCGGGAAGCGTCACTGCCGTCGGGGTCGGGAGGTCGTTTCCGGACGAGCGGACCGTGACGCTTCCCGCGGATGCGTCGATCTGGCTGGCGCCGCCGAACTCCCCCGCCGTCCCGACCACCGCCACGCTGTCGCCCACGGACAGGCCGGCCGGGCACGCGGTGGAGCAGTAGACGAAGATGCCTTCGGAGGTCTCCGGGTCGCCGTCGCTGTCGGCGTCCTCTTCCTGGAGGAAGAAGCCACTCAACACGTCATCCCGCTCGAACAGGGAAGTGGTTATCGCCTCGACCGCAACCTGCTCCGTGATCGCGACGGTCGCCCCGCTGCCCTGTATTTGTGAGATGCGCAGCAGTTCGGGCGAGGATGTGGCGGTGGCCGGCGCGTCGGAGGGGCGCACCTGGTCGGCGAACGCCGGTACGGATGCGTGGGCCGGTCCGGCCACGACCACGGTGAACCAGGCAACCATCAGGACCAGTGCGGCCCGGGCGCCGGCGGAGAGGCGTGTCAAGTCAAGGCCTCCCCGGCTGGCGTGCGCACGCGCCGTGCCGACCGTAGACGTGCAATCGACGCCGAACCGCGGGGGAATTGTCCTGGTCTCACCATTGCTCCAGAGTCCGCTGACGGAAGGTGCCCCGACCGGCGGCCGGGGCACCTTCTCCCGACGTACGGGAGGGTCCTACATGGCGGGTACTTTCAAGACCCAGCCGATGTGGATCAGATCGGGGTTGGTCAAGGACCGGCCGTCGGCCTGAACCTGCCCCTCGTTGAGGGCGAAGATCTCGGGCCAGCGGTTCTCGTCCCCGAGGTGGGTCATGGCGATCTTCCGCAGGGTGTCGCCCGCCCGGACGATCACCCCGGTGGTCTCGGGCTCGGGCTCGAGGGCGATGATCCTGCCCCCGCCACCGGCCGGGTAGTCCGCGGCCGTTATCTTGCCTCCGAGGTCCATCGATATGTAGTTGGCCAGAGCCTGCTGGTAGCTGACGCCCAGCTTGGTGAAGGTGATGTCGGCCAACGGGTAGCAGTCCCCGCCGTTTGCCAGGAAGTCGATCGTGGCCAGAGCGACCGGACCTCCGGCCACCACCTGCCCATCACTGACGATCACCGTGCCGTCGTCGAGGACGACCTCTCTCACCCGCTCTCCGGGATTGCCGACCAGGGAGCAGTCACCGTCGCGGGCGATCTCCCGGGCAGGAGCGGCCGGATCGTAGGTGAGCGTGAACCCTGATACCTGGGCGAACTGGCCCCCGGCGCCGGGCAGGCGGTCCAAGCCCTGCTCCAGCAGGACATGGAAGGTCTCCCGTGACACCTCGGCCACCACGACGAAGTTCCTGAACGGAGCGATGTCCCAGGTGGTGCCGACGGTTATCTCTCCCGGCGGGATCAGCGAGCTGTTGCGGATACCCCCGCCGTTCTGGATCGCCACGTCCGCTACCGGGATACCGAACGATTCGGCCAGGTTGGTAGCGGTGGCTCGTAGCGCGTCGGCCATGAGGTTGCCCTCGTTGGTCGCCATGATGCGGATCTGCGGACGGCGGCCGTCCAACGCCACCTCGCTGGTCCCGATGACCTGGGCGTCGATCAGCGCCACCGCCGCCGACAGGGGCTCGATGACCTCGGCCTGGACCGTGGGATCGGGCTCCACGTCGAAGCCCACCCCGATCGACCGTCCAACCGCCGCGGTCACGTTGCCGGCCGCGTCGAAGGTGACGTTCAACTCACCGATGCAGCGGTACCCGCCCGGGGCGGTGATGACCGGCACCATCGTCCCTGAGGCATCCTCCACCATGATCGGGTACGGCGCCACCGCTTCCTCCTCGGCCAGGCAGGTGTCGCCCTCGTTCTTCAGGAGGTCGTCGCCTCCTCCGGCTATCACCACGTCGACTCCGGAGAGGCTCCCGACCAGCTCGATCTCCTCGGCCACGTCCTGGAGATGGCTGACCAGGATGATCTTGTTGACTCCGTCGGCTGTCATGTCCTCCACCGCCGCGATGACGGCCGGCAGGACCGGAGACACCACCGCGTTCCGCGGAGTGGAGATGTTGGGCAGCATCGGGGTGACGGCGCCGATCACGCCGATCCGCTCGCCGCCCGTCTCGATCACCACACCACCCGCGATAAGGCCCTGGTCTACCAAGGCCTGCAACTCCGGTTCGCCGGTGAAGTCAACGTTGGCGGACAGGAAGGTCACCGCCGGCGAGAAGCCGGTCACGAACCGGGCTGTGACCTCGGGACCCAGGTCGAAGTCGTGGTTGCCGAGGGCCATGGCGTCGTAGATACCGCTCAAGGCAATGGAGTCATAGAGAGCACCCTCACGGGCCAGGGATACGCCCAGCTCCTGGGATGCCAGGAAGTTGTCCCCCGAGGTCAGCGTCAACACTCCCGTACCGGAAGCCCCGGCCTGCAGCTGCTTCATGAGCGCAACGAACCGGGCCACGCCGGGATCGGCGTTCTCGTCGGGAAGGAGCTTCGACTCGCCGTCGTTGTTGTGCAGGATGGTAAGGGTGAATCCCTCGTCGCCTGTATCCTGCGCTGTCCCGGCCGAGGGTGTTGATACCAGGATCCCGGCCAGTAGCGCTAGCCCGGCAAGGATCGCCAAGGTTCGCCTATGTCTCACAACTGCCATCTCCGCTCCTTCTCTTCCACGGGGTGTGCAAGCCTAGGTGCTGGTGCGCGAGGCTGAGAATCCGATGAACGGGTTTGGCAGGTGATGGTGGACCCGATCATCCGCCCGACGATGGAGCGGAGTCCCAGCCGCCGCGAGGATGGGGCAGGCCCATGAGCGTGACCGTCCGGTACGGGATCGTCGGCACCGGGATGATGGGTATCGAACACATCGGGAACATCCGGGCCCTGCCCGGCGCCGAGGTGACGGCGGTGGCCGATCCGCACCTTCCTTCCCGGCAGGCGGCCCGTGAGGCGCTGACGGACCAGGACTTGGCGGTCTTCTGCGACCACCGCCGCCTCATCGATTCCGAGCTGTGCGATGCGGTGGTGCTGGCCACCCCTAACATGACCCATATCGATCTGCTGCGAGACCTGATGGCGACCGATCTGCACCTGCTGGTCGAGAAGCCACTCTGCACGCGGGTCGAGGACTGCCGCTGGGTAGTGGAGGCCCAGCGCGAGCGGGAACAGGTTCTCTGGGTCGGGATGGAGTACCGCTACATGCCTGCCACGGCCCGGCTGATCGCCGAGGTCCGGCGGGGCACGGTCGGCGACCTGAAGATGCTCGCCATCCGGGAGCACCGTTTCCCGTTCCTGCCCAAGGTGAACGACTGGAACCGGTTCAACGCCAACTCCGGAGGAACCCTGGTGGAGAAGTGCTGCCACCACTTCGACCTGATGAACCACATCATCGGCAACCCCCCGGTGCGGGTCTACGCCTCCGGAAGCCAGGCGGTCAACCACCTGGACGAGCGCTACGGCGGGCACCGGCCCGACATCCTCGACAACGCCTACGTGATCGTGGACTACCGGGACGGGCAGCGGGCCATGCTAGACCTGTGCATGTTCGCCGAAGGAGGCGAGAACCAGGAGGAACTGGTGGCGGTCGGCGACCGCGGCAAGGTGGAGGCCCGCATACCGTCCGGCCTGGTGCTCACCGGTCTCAGGGACGGGGATTGGTTCTCCCCGACGGTGGTGACCACCTCCGACAGCCGGATCGCCCACACCGGCGGCCACCACGGAGCGTCATACCTGGAGCACCTGGGATTCCTGAGCGCCATCCGCAACGGCACCCCACCCCAGGTCAGCGCCTACGACGGATACCTCGCCGTAGCCATGGGCGTAGCCGCCCAGCGCTCGATTGAAGAAGGACGCCCCGTGGAGATGTCCGAGGTCCTGTAACCGGATTCTCCCTGCCGCGCCGGCCCGAGCGCGCCCAGGTCCCTTGTCTTCCACTCGGATTCGCGACATGGGTCTTGCGTCTAGGCCGGCGGGTGAGGTAGAGTAGGGTACAGTTGTATGTACATACTTGGTATATGACTTTGCTGATGACACAGGGGATAGGTTCATCCCGCCACGCAACCGGAGGAACAGATGCAAATCACGTTTCCCTCCTCGCGACTGAGGAAGTTATGCGCAAGCAGGCAATCCCTCGTCCGCAAGTTCGGTTCAGAGGGTGCCAGGAAGATTCAACAACGACTGAGCCTCCTGGAGGCGGCAGACACGCTAGAAGACCTACGGGTTCTGCCGGGGCGATGCCATGAGCTAGGAGCCGACAGGAAGGGGCAGTTGGCGCTCGATCTGCACCAGGGCTTTCGGTTGGTCTTCTGCCCTGCTGGTGATTGGCGAAGGAAGAACGATGGAGGACTCGACTGGTCGTCGGTGTACGCGGTGGAGGTGATCGAGATATCGGATCACTACAGCTAAGAACTAGAGAGATGGGAGGTAGGTCATGGCCGTGATCGACAGTGCGCGCGAATTCGCGCCAGACTACGCCGTCCCGCCGGGCGAAACCCTGGTGGAACTGATAGAAGAGAGAAACATGAGTCAGGCCGAGTTGGCCCGACGCACCGACCTTTCGGCCAAGCACATCAACCAGATCGCCAAGGGGCATGCCCCCATCAGCAACGATGTCGCCCTCCGGTTCGAGCGCGTGACCGGCGTGCCTGCTCGCCTATGGCTGAACCTCGAGAATAGGTACCAGGAGAGGCTGGCTCGCCTCGTAGATGACGGGGCTTTGGAGAGGGATCTGCATCTGCTCGACGAGCTGCCCATTCCTGCAATGGTGCGCATGGGACTGCTCACCAAGTACGCGAAGCCCGTCGATCGTCTCAGGGAGGTTCTCAGCCTGCTCGGCGTAGCCAACAGGTCGGCGTGGGTAGAGATGCTGAGAGGGCTTCAGGTCTCGTTCCGGATGTCGAAGTCCCTCGCACCCGACCTCGCGGCTACAGCGATCTGGTTGAGGCTGGGAGAGATCGAGGAGGCTGTGATTGCGTGCGAGCCGTGGGACCGTAAGGCCTTCAGGAAGACGCTCAGCGATATCCGCAGTCTGACACGAGTGACAGATCCCCGTGTCTGGCAGCCGCAACTGGGGGACCTATGTGCGGCTTCCGGAGTGGCCATGGTCGCCGTGCCTGAGGTGCCAGGAGCGCGAACGCATGGAGCAGCGCGGTGGATGACTCCGCACAGAGGTCTAATCCAGTTGAGCATCAGACACAAATGGAGCGACATCTTCTGGTTCTCGTTCTTTCACGAGGCGAAGCACCTCCTCGACGAGACCAAGCGTTCAATTTTCCTGAGTGGCAAGGCCAACGATTCACCCGAGGAGCGACAGGCTGACCGGTTCGCGCAGAACTTCTTGATTCCGCCTGATCGCGCTGTTGAGTTGCCCGGGTTGCGAACACACGACGACGTGCTCGCCTTTGCCTGGTCGATCGGAGTTCATCCCGGCATCGTTGTCGGAAGACTTCAGCACGAGCGAATCTGGCCGTACTCACGCGGAAACGATCTACGACAACGACTGAGGTTCGAGACCCGAATGGATGCCTGAAGCTGCCGGCTACCGCTGTAGCTGATCGGCCTCAGCCTTGACGGAGTTGGCGAGGATGCCGGCGTGGCCGTACTCGCCGACCCTGGAGCGCGATCCGCCTGGTCGAGATGGCCGAGGTGATAACCACGAGCTGGAGAGTGAACGAACCGTAGATTTCGTTATCTTCGACGTGGCTAACGTGTGCAGGCCACTGAGGGTAGGGAAGGAAGCCGGTGCCGCTAGACGTTTGGATCGGACCGGACGGGGATCTGGGTCGGTACATCTCGGACGAGTCTCGGCGGTCTCTCAACGGGTATCGCGAACAGCCCACGTGGGTTGAAGAACACGCCAACCTAGAGCAGGACACGGCACGGGGCGGCTATCAGCACCGGCAGCTCTTCGAGTTGGTCCAGAACGGGGCTGATGCGCTCTGGACAGAAGACGGTTGCACATGGCACGAGCGCAAGGCCGGGACGGGTGGTGGGCGCATCGAGGTGCGCCTGACGGCGGAGTACCTGTACTGCGCAGACGACGGCGAGCCGATCGACCGAGAGGGTGTGCGGGCTCTCATGTTCTCGCGCCTCTCGCCAAAGAGGAGGACGAACCAGATCGGCACGTTCGGGCTTGGTTTCAAGGCCGTTCTCGGCATCAGCGACGCACCCGAGTTTTTCAGCCGTTCCGGCTCATTCCGGTTCGATCGGCCACGATCTCAACAGCAGATCAGGGCTCTGGTGCCCGACGCCGGGAATTGCCCCGTGCTTCGACTGGCAGAGCCGATCGACCCTGCCGAGTACCGGAAACAGGATGCTGTGCTGCGCGATCTGATGGCGTGGGCGATGAACGTCGTGCGTTTGCCACTCAGACGGGGCGCCCGAGAGGATCTCCGACAACAATTGGAGACGTTCCCAGCCGAGTTCCTCCTGTTCGTGCTACATGTCGCATCGCTTACGCTGACCGACGACTCTGGTGCGGTCAATCGCGTGCTGGAGTTGGAGAGGGTCGACGATTCCTATCTGCTCGCCGAAGGTGACACGACCAGCGAGTGGAGACTGTTCCCGCGTAACCATCCCCTTTCGAGCGAGGGGCGCGCCGATCGGCGTCCCGGCGACGACCGTGACGAAGTTCCTGTCTGGTGGGCGGCGCCTGTCGACCGGCTTGACCGGCCAGGAAAGTTCTGGGCGTTCTTCCCAACGGAGACGGCGAGCTTGATTCCCGGCATTCTCAACGCGCCATGGAAAACGAACGAGGATCGACAGAACCTCCTCCGAGGCCACTACAACGACGAACTCATCACCACCGCTGCGCAGCTGATTGCTGATGAGCTTCCCCGGATTCAAACCGCCGAAGATCCCGCTCGCCACTTGGACGTGCTCCCGCGCCGCCACGAGTCTGGAGATTCCGATCAGGCCGACCGGCTTCGGAGGGTTCTGTTCGCTGCTCTTGGAGGGCGGCCAGTCGCTCCCGATCAGACCGGACGCCTCCGGGAAGTCGGCGATATTTCCTATCCGCCGGGAGAATTGACTCCGGGTGGGACCATGTTCACGGAACCCTTGAAGCGGTGGGCGGCACACCCGGGACGGCCTGTTGGTTGGCTGCATCACAAGGCACTCACCCGTACCAGGCTCGCGGCTATTCAACGCCTGTTCGAAGCCCGAGGCCGCACGCCTAGGTTGATACGACGAGCTTCGGTGGCCGATTGGCTCGAAGCACTTGTCCAACGCGCTGCTCCCACCGACACGGTCCAGGCTTCCATGGCGGCTGTCCAGACCGCCGCCAGAATTCCGCGGAACACCCGAAGAAACGCCGATCTCGGGAGGATCGTGCTGACGGAGTCGGGTGGTTGGCACAAACCCGATCCCCAAGCCCTCTACCTCCCGTTCGACTCGCCCTTCACTGGCGACGGGGCTGACCCGGACTCCACAGTCCACCCGGAGTTGGCGGCGGATGAGGAGACCCTAGCTGCGCTGAAGAAGCTTGGGCTCAAGCCCCCCTCTCCGGAAGCACGCTTCAAGGAAATCGCTCGTCGTGCGTTGGGTGCCTTGCTCGATGCTGACGATGAACTCCTAGAGGAGTTCTGGCGGGCATCGCGTGGGCTCAGCCAGATTGACGCTGAGGCGATCATTCGGGAGGCGGCTTGGGTTTCCCCCCGTGTACGAACTCGTGCCGGTCACTGGAAACCGCTTCGTGAGGTTCTGATGCCCGGCGCCATCGTGCCCGGAGACGGGAGCCGCGATGACGGCGCCACTGTCGACTGTGACTTCCATGCCCGTGATCGCGATCTTCTCGGCGCGCTCGGAGTCGCGAATGGACCTTCCGTCGGCTTCGATTTCGGAAGGGGGCCCGAGTTCTCGGAGTACGAGAGCCTTCAGGAACAGCGGTACCGGCAACGATCCGACTTACCACATAGTCCACAAAGAGGCACCCTGGAGTTCATCAACTTCAAGCTGGTTGGGCCACTCAGCGTGCTCCGCCATCTCTCGGAGGAGGGGGCTGCCGCCTATACGAAGGCCTTGTTGAGCTTGGACGAGTGCTTTGAGCCGTGGGTGATGTGGCACACGGGCAGTAACCGCAGAGGCTATCCGAGGGTGCCGTGCGAATCGCTCTCCATTTGGTTTCTCAAAGACTTCGGACGGGTCAAGACTCCGACGGGGATCGTGCCGCTCTCCGACGCGCTCGGGCGGCATCCTGCCAGTCCGGCAGCTCTCCACGCTCTGCTACGGCATCCGAATGGCGACAAGATCAAGGAGGCCTTCCAGTTGTCGGATCCCGTACCGGACATATTTGGTGAAGGAGAACCTACTCCCCTAACCGATATCTGGCCCGGCCTGCTGGAACACTTGTCTAGGGATCGGAGGCGCACTCGGTTGGTGCCATGCGAGCGAATCCGGGTAGCCAGCGAGGACCACCCCTGTGTTTTCCACTCCGGCGATGTCTACATGGCCGGCAATGTCGACGACGACGAACGCAGCGCTCTTGAATACGTTGTAGGGGCGCTAGAACTCAGGCTCGGACCTCTTCAGGTTGAGGCGATCCTGGAGCGTCGTACGCCGGCGGAAGTCGAGGAGAGGCGCACGGCGGTCCGGCAGTATCAAACGGATGCGGAACGGCTCCTCAAGGCTGTAGGCGATGACGCGCTGCGCAAGGGTATTCCCCCCACGTTGCTGGAGTTTCTGGAAGAAGGTCCTGGGCCTTTGCTGGGAACCGAGATGGCTGAAGCTGCCATCGCTACCTACCACACTGGTGCCCTCAGAGAGTTCAGACGTGCTTTGGATCACCTGGGGCCACCGGTCCAATGGGCCGGCTCGGCGCGGGCAGTGGACTTCGTCCGGGCGCTCGGATTCTCCGACGAATGGGCGGGGGAGCGCACGCCGAAACGGCTTCCGTTCCTAGAGATCGAAGGCCCTCGATCCCTCCTTTACCTTGTCAGGTAGCTCTGGTGTGTGAGCATCGGGGTTGGTTGCTCGCCG
>VXRE01000121.1 GCA_009838635.1 Acidimicrobiia bacterium
CGGTACGTTGAGGAAGCGGAACGCAGCGACGGGACGCCGATGACCGCCAGAGCACCCGGTTGTTTCGCAGACAGACCACTAGCTTCCGTTTGCGCTCAGTCGAGGAGAAGGGCCCGATGACCGACTCCCGGGACGGCTCTGCCAGGCTCGCGACCGAGGACTGGGTCTCGGTCTGGCAGGGCTGCGCCCTCATACTCCTGGTCCTGGTGGGGATCAGGCCGGCCATCCCGGACTTCTCGTGGTCCGCCGGACAGCTAGTGGATGCCTTCTCGTGGGGCGACGCGGCCGCCGCCGTGCTGACCGGACTCCTACTGCTCGCGGTATCGGCTGCGGGGATCCGCCTGATGGGAGGGAGCACGCGGGAGTATCTGATCGGCTTCCCGGCCGTGTTCGCCGTTGCCTGGGCCGTCCGCCTCGTCGCCGGGAACGGCGCTCTGAGGGAATGGGGCATCAGCTACGTGATCGTGGCTCTGGTGGTCGGGCTGCTCATCTCAAACCTGGGAACCGTTCCGACCTGGATCAAGGAGGGGATCCGCACCGAGTACTACATCAAGACGGGACTGGTGATCCTCGGAACCAACATCGTCTTCGGTGAGATCCTCCAGGCCGGGCTGCTCGGCGTGGCCCAGGCGCTGCTCGTGGTCGTGGTGGTGTGGTACCTCTGTTACCGCATAGCGAGGCGGCTGCGGGTGGACGACGAGTTCGCGACCATGCTGGCGTCGGCGGTCTCGATCTGCGGCGTGTCCGCGGCCATCGCCACCTGCGGCGCCATCGCCGGAGACCGGAAGAAGCTCTCCTACGTCACCTCGCTGGTGCTCATCGTGGCAGTGCCGATGACGGTTGCCATGCCGTGGATCGTGGAGATTCTGGGGATCCCCGCCATCGTGGGCGGGGCCTGGCTGGGCGGGACCATCGACACTTCGGGAGCAGTTGTAGCGGCGGGTGAGATTCTGGGGGACTCGGCCCTGAACGCGGCCGTGATCGTCAAGTTCTCCCAGAACGCCCTGCTCGGCGTGGCAGCCTTCGCCATCTCGCTCTGGTGGGCATTCCGGGGCAGTGAGGAGAGCGACACGAGACCGACGGCGCGGGTGATCTGGGACCGGTTCCCCAAGTTCGTGCTCGGGTTCATCGCCGCGTCGCTGCTGTTCTCATTCGTCCTCGGCGCCGACCTGGTGGACTCGACCGGTGCCCTGATGAGAGAGATACGCACCTGGTGGTTCGCTCTCGCCTTCACCTGCATCGGTCTGGAGACCCGCTTCCGCGACCTGGTGTCGATGGACCAGGGCCGCCCGGCCGCCGCCTTCCTGCTCGGACAGGGCGCCAACATCGTCTGGACATTGCTGGTGGCCACCATCCTCTTCGGGGGAGCTATCTTCGCCGTTCCCGACCTCTGACCGGGGTGTCGGGAGGGGATCGCTCTCTCGCAACGAGGTAGGCCTCCGCGCGCCGATTGCATCCTCGCCGTGGTTCAGCCAGCATGGACGGCATGGCGGAGTTCCGTCACTTCCGTGCATTCGTTTAGATCGCCGCCAGGGGAAGCTTCACGGCCGGCGCCGACGCGCTGTACCTCACCCAGTCCACGGCCCCGTCGCCGGAGCAGTGTGGGATAGCGCCTCGAACGGCCCGGTGACCGGGATGCCGACCAGACGCTTGGCTTCCCGGACCAGCGGATCGGAGGTGCACGCCGTGGCGACGACATCGAACCCGTCCCTCTCGGCTGCAACCACGGCTTGGAAGAACTCGTCCCGCCATACGTCGGTCTCCGGGACGAACGGCGTCTCGGGCAGACCGGGCAGGTGGCGCACCCCGATCTCGGTACCAGGACCCGCGGCAGGCCCGAGAACCTCGAGCGTCCACTGGTTGTACATGTCCGTGCCCATCGGATGGATGAACAAGATTCGGGCCGGCAGGGTCGCCTCCCCTCGCTATCCGAAGATGGGCCGAGCTTAGGACGGTGCGCTCAACCCTTCGTTGCCGGCGGTTTGGCAACCCGGCCTCGGTCCGGCTGAGGGTTATGGGCACCCTCCATGAATCAACCCCGGCCCAACCGGCTACGCGGGCTCTACCGGACACCCTGACGCGCTATCTCAGCAGGGCGGCCGAGTACCGGATTGGTCCGTGCACCCGAGTCACCGTGCCTATGCTCCCCAACCGGGGTTGAACCACATGACAAGGGGGCACTGATCCACGACACTTCGCACTGATCGCTGACTGTGCGGGTTGTGTCGCCGGCCTCGCATAGGGCTTCAACCTCTGCCCCGTACGAACCGTCCACTGATTCAAGGAGCACCCAAAGATGCCACTCCGTCAGATGCCGCTGTGTCACTCCACGGGAGGTCCCGGGCGGGTACGCTCCCGAGTCGCTCCGGTGGCTATGGCCCTGGCGCTGGTCCTCGCCGTTTCGTTCCACGGCGCCTCGCCGTGGGCTCACGCGGCATCAGGGATCGCAGCGGTGGCCTCGGCAGATGTGTCCATGGATCGTCACGCCCTGGTGACGCTGTACCACGCCACGCACGGCCCGGGATGGGCGAAGGCCCGCAACTGGCTGGAGGACACGCCGATCGGCGAGTGGGAGGGCGTTAAGACCGACGAAACAGGTCGGGTCATCGGACTGGTTCTTCCATCGAACGGGCTGACTGGTGAGCTTCCGACCGAGCTGGGTCTTCTCAGCGAGCTGCAGGTCCTCGATCTCGAAGACAACTACCTGTCCGGCGACCTACCGCCTGGAATCGGCAATCTCGCCGGGTTACGAGTCTTGAGACTGGGAGACAATCTGCTGTCCGGCCCGCTTCCCGAAGAGTTCGCGCAGCTGAGCGAGTTGACCGACCTGAACCTACATTTCAACAGGCTCTCTGGGCCGGTGCCGGCCTTCCTGGGGTCGCTCAGCAAGCTCAGGGTCGTGGACCTGCGAAACAACGAACTCTCCGGCGCGGTTCCGGTCGAGCTAGGAAGGCTGAGCGATCTGACCCATCTGTTGTTGCGCAGCAACGGCCTATCGGGACCTGTCCCGCCGGCGCTTGGAGGGCTCGGAAACCTCACATGGCTGGATCTCAGCTTCAACCGACTCTCGGGCGGCATACCCGCTGAACTCGGAGGGCTGAGTGATCTCACCGTGCTGTACCTGAGCGCCAACGAACTGTCCGGCGAGATTCCGTCCGAGCTCGGGAAGCTGGACAACCTGAGGATCCTGAACCTGCGACTCAACCAATTGGGAGGGGAGATCCCATCCGAACTCGGTGACCTGCGGAAACTGCGGATACTGAATCTCTGGAGAAACGGGCTGTCCGGGGAGATACCACCCGAGTTGGGTCGGCTCACTAACTTGAGGCGACTGGATCTCGATCAGAACGATCTCTCCGGGGAGATACCCCCCGAACTCGCGAACCTCACCGACCTGAGAGTGCTGTGGCTTCAGGGCAACCGGCTCTCCGGGGAGATACCCGCCTGGCTGGGCGAACTCTCGGAGCTGGAGAGGGTCTACCTCCAGAACAACCTGTTTTCGGGGGAGATCCCGTCCGAGCTCCGCAACCTCACCAAGCTGGAGCGGCTGTGGCTCTCCAGCAACCGGCTCTCCGGGGAGATACCTGCCTGGCTGGGTGATCTCGACAACCTGACACAACTCAACCTGGGGACCAACGGGCTCTCCGGGGGGATCCCGCGTGAACTCGGCAGCCTCACCAAGCTCTGGGTGCTCAACCTGGGGCACAACAACCTCACTGGTCGGATTCCCCGAGAGCTGGGGAACCTGGAGGCCCTGGAGCAGCTGGATCTGGGCGGTAACGACCTGTCGGGAGAAATGCCCTACGAGCTGGCGGGGCTGGTGAGTCTGGAACGGTTGTTGCTCGGGGGCAACCGACTTTCGGGTGAGATACCGGCATCGCTTGCCGACCTCACCAGGCTGGAGCGGCTCCATCTGAACGACAACCGCCTCTCGGGGAAGATACCGTTTGAACTGGCCTCCCTGAGCCGGCTGGAAGACGTCGATCTCGGCAACAACCGGCTGTCCGGTCCGATCCCGGACCGTGGCAACCTACCCAACCTGAGCCGGCTGAGTCTCGCCGGCAATGAGCTGTCCGGCCCTATACCTGCCGCCATCGGCCGGTTGGAGAACCTGGTTCATCTCCGTCTCGAAGGCAACCGGTTGTCCGGTGAGATACCCGCCGAACTGGGGGAACTCTCGAAGCTGACCACCCTGTCGCTCGGAAACAACTACCTGGCCGGCGAAATCCCCGCCGAACTCGGCCGGCTCACCAGCCTCGTACACCTGGACCTCTCCAACAACTGGTTATGGGGGGAGATACCCGCCGAACTCGGCCGGCTCACCGGTCTCGAGTATCTGGACCTCTATCACAACGAACTGACCGAACACATACCCAGCCAACTGGGCAACCTCACCAACCTGATCGAGCTCAACCTCGGCAGCAACCGGCTGGATAGACGGATACCGGAAGAACTCGGCGAGCTTGTCAACCTCACGACGCTCAACCTCGAGCACAATGCCCTATGGGGTGAGATACCCGAGGAACTCGGGAACCTGACCAACCTGGTACGCCTGCACCTGGGCGGCAACGGCTTCAGGGGTGGGATCCCTGCCGAGATAGGTCACTTGACCGGACTCGAGGAGTTGGACCTCAGCCGCAACCGCCTGACGGGTGACGTTCCTGCCGGGTTGGGTGATCTGACCGGCCTCACCCATCTTTACCTGGCGGGTAACCAGCTGAGCGGATGCCTACCCGCCGGTTGGCAGTCGCTGGACCTCGCCGGAGAGGACCTGTTGCTGGTAGGCCTTGACTTCTGCCCCGTGCTGCCGGCCACGCAGCCGGCGGAACCCGATGGAACCGGGCCGTAAAGCTGACCGTCTCGTCAGCGGATAGAGGGAATCCGGGCCAGCACTCGGGTTCCCCTTACGGCCCACCGGTGGCGTACACGATCTGGCCGGTCATGTAGCTGCTGTCCGAGCTTGCCAGGAAGTCGACAACAGAGGCCACCTCCTCCGGTTGGCCGATCCGACCCAGGGCCGAGGCGGCCGCCGCAGCCCCTGCGAACTCCTCCCAGCTCAGGCGTCGGCGTCCGGCCCCATCGCGGGTCATGCGGGTGTCGATGAAGCCGGGCGCCACGGCGTTGACCCGGATACCCTCGGGCCCGAGTTCCCTCGCGAGCGAACGGGTAAGACCCATGATGCCCGCCTTGGCCGCTCCGTAGTTGGCATGTCCGGCTATCCCGCGGGCGGCGATTGAGGCGATCAGCACCACGCTCGGATTCGCCGACTTTCGCAAGGCGGGAAGCGAGGCCCTGACCAGGGCGAAGGATCCCGTCAGGTGGACATCCAGGACGGTGGACCAGACAGCCACGGACATATCCGCCAGGTCTGCGCCGACCTGGTTCCCGGCTGCCGCCACCACCGTGTCCAGGCCTCCCATCTCGGCCACCAGGCTGTCCACCGCCTGCCCGACCGCGTCGACGTTGGTGACATCGACGACACGTACCTCCGCGACCCTCCCCGCGGCCCGCAGTTCTGCTGCGACCTGCTCCGCCGGATCCCGGTCACGGTCGATCACTCCGATGGCCCGGAACCGGTCGGCGAGCTTGCGGCAGACGGCGGCCCCGATCCCGCGGCCTCCCCCGGAGACAATGGCCACCCGGCTCACCGGTGAGTCACGGGTGCTCAGCCGAGGCCGAGAGATCGGGCGAGGAACGTCGCCATCTCGGCTCGGGTGACCGCTTGGGCGGGGCAGTAGAGGAGGGGATTCGTCTGGCATCCGGCGGTGATTCCGGCCGCCCATAGGGCGTCAATGGCTGCCCGGTGGTCGTTTCCACCGGTATCGCCGAATCCTGCCGGCTGGGCGTCTTCGAGGTCGAGGGCGCGCACCAGGAACGACGCCATCTCGCCGCGTGTTACCGGTCCGTCGGGGCAGAACCGTGGCGGCTGGAGTGCGCATCCCAAGGTGATGCGGAGTTCCGCCAACCGCTCCACGTAGGGAAGCCACCACTCATCCGTGTCCACGTCGGCGAACCTCGACGTGGAGACTGCGGGTGGTTCGCGGCCGTCGATCGCCCGCACCAGCCACACCGCTATGGTCCATCGCTTGATCGGCTCGTTCGGACAGATGCCGTCCGCGCACTCGGTGCCGTCCAGGATCCCCCTTCCGGCCAGGGCTTCCAGCGCCGCCTCATGAATGTTCCCCATCGTGTCTGCGAACACGGCACAGGTCCCGACCCCGGTGGTCGGAAGGCTGTCAACGAGGGACCGGGGCACGCAAACGTCGTTGCCGGAGAGATCGAGACGGACGAGCTCGCTCATCCGGCCGACCTCCTCCGGTATCGATCCCGTCAGGCCGTTACCGAACGGTCCGCTCAGGTCGATCTCGGTGACGCGTCCCCCGGAGTCCGTGGCCACACCGTGCCACCTGCTCGGGTGCGCGCCGGTCTTCCAGCCCCACACGTTGAACCAGCCGTTCCCGCCCGTGTCGTTGAACAACGCCACGAGCGCGGCGCGATCTCCCGCATGGACAGGAATACCCGGCCCGGCGGGACCGTACGTGTAGTTGGCGGCGGCGTTCAGGAGCGTCCTGCGGAGACGGTTGCAGGATCCGAGGAGGATGATGCTTGGCTGGTTCGCGATCATCGAGAACGTGATCGCCTGGCCGCCGGCCGCCACAGCCGTCCCCGCCAGGGAGATCACATGGTCCAGCGAGCCCGTCTTGCCCTTGACGGTAAGGAGCTGGTCCTCGTTTCCCCTAGACCGGACGGGGTGGCAGTTTCTCAGAGTGCCCGTCTCGCCCGCCACGGCCAGACCCTCCACCAGCGGCGAACCGGGGCCGGCCTCCTCCAGCAGTCCGGCGACCGCGCCGCAGGTGAGGCGGTTGGAGTAGGACAGGCCCGAGCCATCGGCGATCAGCAACCCGTCCGCCGCCCGCCCCAACTTGTGCCGGAGGATGGTCTGAACATCAGCCACTGCAGAGGCGCGGTCCGAGCCCCCGCCCCGGCGGCCGATCTCCTTCAGCAGCATCTCGGCGATGGTGTTGTCGGAACGGGTCAGCATGCGAGCCACGATCTCGGAAAGGGGCGGAGAGTCGACCGCCCCGAGCATGGTCCGCTCGCTCGGAGCCGGCGCCGCGCCCGCTATCGGCCGCCGCGTGATCACCATCCGTCGCGCCTCGAGGAAGTCGTCGAACACCGACGCGGCGTGCTGCGCAGGCTGCGCCGCTCGCACGCTCTGGCGGCGGCCCGCGGAGAACACCGAGCTGGAATACCGCGAGAACCCGCTGTTGAGGAGCAGGGCCGACAGCGGTCCGGAGTGGTTGGCAGTCACGAAGGAGCGTCTCCACACCGGGTCCGTCTCGCCGGCCTGGACCTCCCCGGAGTAGTCGCGCTCCTTGTCGGGATACCAGGACTCGTCTCCCACGATCCGGCCCTCGATCCTCCTGATGCCATGGGCGGAGAGGGCGTCCATCACCTGGTTGGCCAGGCCTGTGATGTCGGTGTGGGCCACCGGCACCTCGTAGCGGTTGATGAAGCGGGGCGTGGACAGCACCGGGTCGCCCTGACCGACGAGGTACACGTCGCCTGTCAGGACGCCGTCGGTGATCGACTCGAGGTCCTCGGTCCGGGCGAATACTTCCGTGGTGAAGACCTCGTCCGGGCTCATCACCTCGAAGGCGGCCGCGGCAGTGACCACCTTCATCAAGGAGGCGGGGGTGAAGGCCGTGCCGGATCGCGATTCGAATATCGGATCGCCGTCGAGCATCACCGAAAGGCACATCGTGTCGGGAGCCTCCCGCAGGGATAGCACGGCCGCGAACTCCCTAGCCAGACGATCCCTCTCCGCCTGGGCCACCGACGCTGATCCATCCGCGGGCGCACCGTACGCGGCACCTGGCGGTACCACCAGGGTGACGGCCAACAGCAAAGCGACGGCGCTCAGGCCTCCGGTCCGTCTATGCCCGCATCGCCGGACGCCCCGAGCCGCAACAGTCCGCATCGTCATGAACGCGCCGCCTCGATCGGCGATCAGCGCCTCACTTCTTGCGCCGTTTCTGGATCATGGACCAGATACCGAACAACATGACCCCGATCAGGACGACTATCCACAGCGCCAGCAGGATCCCCAGTATCCATCCGATCATGGGCAGGGCCCATCCGGGACCGACGCGGCACCGCCTCGAGAGAGGACGGACTGCCAGAAAGTACCCCGGTATCCGGCGACATCGAACACAAGCCGGACCCTACTCGGCCCGGCGAAGGGTTACTAGGGTGCCGGCGATGGTGGGAGCCGGATATGTGGCGTTGCTGAGGGGGATCAACGTGGGCGGCAGGAATATCGTCCGCATGGCTGACTTGCGCGCCGCCTTCGAAGACGCCGGGTACGCGGCGGTCGGAACGTACATCCAGTCCGGCAATGTGCTGTTCGAATCCGCCATACCCCCGACGTCGTTGGAGTCTGACATCGAGAGGGTGCTCGCTGACAGGTTCGGGCTGTCGGTCGTGGTAGTGGTGCGTTCGCATCGGCAGCACCGCGACGTGGTCGACAGGGCGCCGTACGGGTTCGGCACCGAGCCGGACACCTACCACTCGGATGTGATCTTCCTGAAGGCGCCGCTGTCGAGCCGCGAAGCCATGCGGGTCGTAGATCCGCGTGACGGCGTTGACCAGGTCTGGCCGGGCGAAGGGGTCCTCTACTTCTCGCGCCTCAGCAAGCGGTTGTCGCAGAGCCGGATGAGCCGGATCGCCGGCAGCCCGCTCTATCAGAGCATGACCATCCGAAACTGGAGGACAACCACCAAGCTGCTGGACCTCCTCGATCAGCGGGGTGAGAAGGACTAATACTCGTTTGACGGGCTCTGGCCCTGATCATTCATGTTCGACACGCCACCGGATTCAATGCCCCGACTCTAGAAACCGGGTAACCATTAGAGCCTCCGCGGAAACCGGAGCGATTCGGGACGTCCTCACGGCCAGCACCGGGCTGCCCAGTCAAGGAGGACCCGGTTGGTGGCGTCCTGTTTGCTACTCCGGAGGGTGCGTGATATTAGGGTACCCTAACACTATAACATCGGGTAGCTTGACAAGAATCGTATCGCCCGCCTACGCTCTCATGGGTTGGTTGATCGAATGCTCTCGACAGCCCCGAAGACCGAAAGGACAGGAGTGAGACGATCTGCAGTTGCGGCGGTAGTGGTGGTCCTTGGCCTGGTGGGGGTCTCCTGCGCGGGAGGGGACGAAACGGTCACGGTGTACTCGGGTCGGACCGAGAACCTGATCGGGCCGATCCTTGAGGACTTCACCGAAGCTACCGGCATCGAGGTCGTGGTCCGGTACGGAGAGTCGGCCGACCTGGCGCTGCTCATCGACCAGGAAGGGGATCGGAACCCGGCCGACGTGTTCATCTCCCAGAGCCCGGGCGCGGTGGGTTACCTGGCCGGGGAGGGCCACCTCCGGCCCATCGACCAGTACGCTCTCCAGGCGGTCCCCGGGGAGTTCCGGAATGCCGGAGGTCTCTGGGTGGGGATGTCGGGCCGGGTCCGCGTCATCGTCTACAACCGCGATCTCGTGGATCCCGCCGAGCTTCCCGCCTCGGTCTTCGATTTGACCGACGAGCGATTCCGCGGACGAGTCGGGGTGGCGCCCGCCAACGGCTCGTTCCAGGACTTCGTGACCGCCATGCGGGAGGTCCACGGCGATGGAGTGGCTCTGGAGTGGCTCAAGGCGTTGGAGGCCAACGACGCCCGCGCCTACGCCAACAACACAGCCATCGTGCAGGCCGTGGGCCGGGGCGATGTCCCCATGGGCCTCGTCAACCACTACTACAACCTTCGCGCCAAGGCCGAGGATCCGGGTGTCGCCTCGGAGAACTACTACTTCCCCAACCGCGACATCGGCTCGCTGCTGATCGTCACGGCGATCGGGGTGCTCTCCACCACCGATGTCCCCGAACTAGCCGATCAACTCGTGGAGTTCATGCTCAGCGAGGAGGCTCAGCGTTTCCTCAGCGAGCAGGCTTTCGAGTACCCATTGGCGGCCGGTGTGGCACCATCCTCTGTACTGCCCCCTCTCCCGAGCTTGGGTGTCGCCACCTACGATTTCGATCGGCTCGGAGGCGGGCTGGAGCGGACCAAGGAACTGATCGATGAAAGCGGGCTCGAGTCCTTCTGACGCCTCGGCTCCGGCCATAGCCCGGCGCCGGAGCCGCCACCCCGGTCTCTTGGTGGCGGTGGCGCTATCGGGCCTGCTCTTCCTCTTCCCCATCGGCTACCTGGCGTGGGAGACCCTGCGCCTCGGGGGAGACTTCTGGACGACCGTCCTCGGCGAGCGCACCCTGCGGCCGCTGCGCAACTCGCTGCTGATCGCCTCGGCTACCGCCGTGTCCTGCATGATCCTCGGAACCACGCTTGCCTGGCTCGTGGCCCGCACGGACCTGGTGGCGCGGCGGTTCTGGCGGGTGGTGCTGCCGCTACCGCTGGTCATCCCCTCTTTCGTGGGCGCCACCGCCCTGCTGTCGGCCTTCGGTCGGGGAGGACTGGTGCCTTTCATCCCCAGGATCGAAGGGTTCTGGGGAGCGTTCATCGTCCTGACAGCGCTCAGCTATCCCTACGTCTACCTCCCCGTCCTGGCGCGTCTCTCCACCACGGTCGCCACGCAGGAGGAAGCGGCGCGGCTCCTGGGCAGCCGCCCCGGACGTACGTTGATCCGGGTAGTCCTGCCGAACATCCGCGACACGGTGGCGGCCGGAACCATGCTGGTGTTCCTCTACGGGCTGAGCGACTTCGGTGCGGTGGCGCTGATGCGCTACGACACCATCGCCAGGGCCATCTTCTCCTCCCGCCTGTTCGACCGAGCCACTTCCCTGACGCTCGGGCTGGTGCTCGCCGTCCTGGCGCTGATCGTGGCGCTGATCGAGCGGGCAGCCTCACGTGACCGACAACCCGGCACGGGAATCGGGAGGGAGCAGGTGCGGTACCGGCTCCGCAGGTCGGCGGCCCCGGCCGCCGTGCTCGCCGGCGGGGTGGTCGCCGTGGCTCTGGTGGCCCCCGTCGCGGTGTTCATGCTCTGGGTGATCCGGGGCTCGACCACTGTCGGGGTCGGCTATTCGGGCATCGGGGACGGGCTCGGCTTCCTCGTCCGGCCCATCCTCAACTCGGCTGTCGCCTCGGTCATCGCCGGGGTATGCGCGGTGGCTATCACGCTGCCGGTGGCCTACGCGGCCGCGAGACGGCGCACCTGGTTGTCGAGTGCCGCCGCAGCTTCGGTGACCTCCGTCTTCGCCCTGCCCGGGCTGGTGGTCGCGCTGGCGATCGTCTTCTGGGCCATCCGGGCGCCCGGCCCGCTGGCGGCCCTGTACCAGACGTTCCCCTTGCTCGTGCTGGCCTACGTGCTGCACTTCGGCGCCCAGTCGATGAGGGCAACCCAGGCGGCGATAAGAGACGTGCCCTTGCGCTACGAAGACGCCGCCCGCACTCTCGGGGTATCCGCCCGCCGCCGTCTCTTCGCCATCGACCTACCACTGGTGACGCCCGGTCTGGTAACGGGAGGAGGCCTGGTCCTGCTGTCCACGCTGAAGGAACTGCCGGCCACGCTGCTCCTCGCCCCGATCGGGTTCGAGACGCTGGCCACACTGATATGGAGCGCAGCGGAGGACGGGTTCTTCGCCGAGGTCGGCATCACCTCGTTGGTCCTGATCCTGCTGTCGGGCCTCCTGACGTGGGTTTTCGTGCTTCGTCACGAGTTGAAGGTGTGACGGGCCGGCCCCGACGAAGCCGCGAACAGATTCGGGTCCCACCTTGACACCGGCACCGGTGGGTGCAAACATTCCCCGACAACGCGCTTATCGAGAGCGGTGGAGGGACAGGCCCTGCGAAACCGCGGCAACCGATCCGTTCGGTGCCAATGCCTGATCGATGAGGCAGCCTGCGGCGGACTCCGCTGTCGGCGCTCACTACGGAGCGCGTAACGACAAAGGAGAACTGCTGACCATGTCCCTTCACGGAACCCTCTTCAGCCTGACGCCGGCCCGCGCCTTCCCCGTTTTCGCCATGCACGCGTGTTCGTGCTCTCGGGTGAATAGCCCGGGACGGCTTGGCCCGCCCTGCTGATCGCCAGCACCCGAGAGCAACACCGGCGTCAGAAACCTCCCCATCCGGCGTGGCGACGCGCACCCGGACGGGTACGACTACGAAAGGACATCTGTGACCACCAAAACCGAACAGCAACTCAACGACGTAGACCTGCAGGCGGTCGGCGCCCTGGTCGCCGCCGTGGCGGACGACCCGGAACAGGGCCAGACCGAATGGCAGGCCACCGTGAACTGGACGGGCGCCTTCCGTTCAGAGGTCTCGATCCGGGACTTTGACCCGATCCCCTCCGACGAGCCGGCCGGACTCGGCGGCACCGACACCGCCCCCAATCCGGCGGAGCAGGTGCTCGGAGCGCTCGGCAATTGCTTGGCGGTCGGATACGCCGCCAACGCCACGGCGGCCGGAGTCGAGATCAACGACCTCAAGATCGAAGTCAGCGGCGATCTGGACCTGCATACCTTCCTGGGTCTGAAGCCCGGCCATGCCGGCTATGGAGGCCTGTCGGTGAAGGTCCACCTGGACTCCGACGCCACGGAGGAGCAACTTGCCGCCCTCCACGACAAGGTCGTCAACAGCTCGCCGGTCGGGCACACGCTCAGCAACCCGGTACCGCTGAACGTAGAACTGGCCTGATCGACCGATCGTCGCGGCGGACCCGTACCGGCTTCCCGGACTTCCTCGGCAGGCTGGGGGACTGCCGGATCCGGAGCGGGTCCCCGCGGCGATCGGCCGCTGGCCGGGCGTCGTCTTCTAGCGTGACGCCTCAGCCTCGAAACGCGGGGCTTGCGGGATAGTCCTCGGACTTCCCCGTGTCTCCCGGCTGGATCACGAAGTCCCGACGGTCGCGGTAGAGGCGGGCGCGGTTCAGCACGTAGTTGACTCCTGGCTCGATCTTGTCCCAGTGGGTCATCAGCCAGTACTTGTGGTCTCCGATGAACAGGTACGTGTTCTTCATGCGGAAGAAGCGGCAGGCCACGCCCTCCCCCGCCCGGAACCGCTCGCGGACGGCCTCCAGTAGCTCCTGCTGCCCGTCCTTCTCGGACAGCACGTACTCGTGGGGCCAGGTGTCCCGGTACGTGACCGCCTCCCGCCACGGCGCCCGGGAGATGAGCTCGGTTAGCTTGGCGACCTTCATCCTGAGCCGCCTTCTGCCGGCGACTCCTCGGCAGTTGCGTTGTCCAGCCCGAGCCGGAAGGCGTCCGCGGTCCGGCGGTCGTAGCCCACCAGCCGTATCTCGCCCAGGACGCCGGGATGTACCCGCGCCCATCGGACGCATTCGGAGGCGATCACCCCGGTGGCCGGCTCGAGCGGATAGCCGAACACCCCGGTGGAGATGGCCGGCATGGCAACGGTCGCTGCCTCGACCCCGGCCGAGGCATCCAGGGCCGCCCGTACGGCCGCCCGCAGCAGGGCCGGGTTGTCCTGACCCTCCCGGTAGCGGGGTCCTACGACATGGACCACCCAGGGAGCTTGCAGCCGACCGCCGACCGTGACCGCCGCCTCACCGGACGGGACCGGCCCGTGCTCGGACACCCATCGGTCGGAGTCCTCCACGAACTCCTCACCGCCCGCCGCGGCCAGAGCTGCGGCCAGCCCGCCACCGTGGCGGAGGTACTCGTTGGCAGCGTTGACGATCACGTCCACGCGGGCTGCCGCGATGTCTCCCTGTACCACCGTTACCGTCCGATCCATCAACTCGCTTCCTCCTTCACCGTGAGGTTCTCGCGCGATGACCACTGGGATTTGACCTTACCGAGACGGTGGGACACGCCTCGTGGCGAGGGCGGTAGGGTGACACGGTCCTCATCGGCGCCCAGTGACAGGGGGTAGGCGGGTCGGATGGCGAAACGGCTTAAGTACTGGGGATGGGGATACGAGGGGGACGGGCTCTCGCCGTACGATCGTGAAGCACTGCTCGCCACCCTCGCCGCCGGGTACCAGA
>VXRE01000110.1:0-10628 GCA_009838635.1 Acidimicrobiia bacterium
ACTGGGTACCGATCATCGAGGAAGGCTGGGTCCAGAACGTAGCCCAGAACTAGACAACCGGATCATGGGAAGGGCCGGGGGCAAGGTCTTAATCGGGCCTATGCCCCCGGCCCTTCACAACGCCGGTCTGCGCTCCACCCCCACGACTCGTCGTTGACGGGGCGCCCGGCGATCCGGTTCGAGTGACACACAGAAGGATGGAACGTGGCGGTTAGGACACCTCGGCTTACGGGGACCGGGCTCTCGGAGAAGGCAGCGCGGCGCCTCACGATCACCGTGCTCCTCGCGCCGGCCATCCTGGTGATCCTGCTCCTGTTCATGGGGGGCCTGATCACCGGTTTTCTCCGTAGCCTGGGTTATTTTCCCTTGATCGGGCTCAACGACTTCAACTTCGACGCCTACACCATCATCTTCACCGACACCGGGTTCATCCGGAGCTTCATCCTCACCTTCCACATCGCCTTCACCTCTACGCTCATCGCCAGCATCCTGGCGGTGGCTTCGGCGATGCTCCTCCGGCCCGCCTTCCGGGGGAAGCGCTTCGTCCAGTTCATCTTCTCCCTCAACCTCACCATTCCCCATCTGGTGGGGGCGGTGGGCGTTCTGTACCTGTTCTCGGGTAGCGGCCTCGTCTCCCGCCTGGCCACGGGGGCCGGCGTGATAGACAGCCCGGCGGATTTCCCGGCCATGGTCAACGATCCGTGGGCGATCGGCATCATCATCCAGTACGTGTGGAAGGAGATCCCGTTCATCGGGGTGATCGTCCTGGCGATCCTGCTCTCGGTGGGCGAGGACTACGAGTCGGTGGCCCGGTCGCTCGGCGCCAACCGGTGGCAGGCCTTCCGCAACGTGACCCTGCCCCTGATCATGCCCGGAGTGGTGTCCGCCTCAGTGATCGTCTTCGCCTTCACCTTCGGCGCCTTTGAGATTCCGTGGCTGCTGGGGTCCACCTTCCCCAAGGCCCTCCCGGTGCTGGCCTTCGAGAGCTACACCGATGTCGACCTGGCGGCCCGTCCCCAGGCCATGGCGATGGCGATGGTCATCGCGGTGATGAGCAGTCTGATGATCCTGGCGTACATGAAGGTGTCACGCCGGTACGTGCGGAGTTAGGGCATGGTGGACACCAAGATCGAACCGACCGCTGCCGGAGCAGGTGGCGTCGCGGCGGAGGACAAGGAGCGTCGCTTCAGCTGGCGGATCACCGGTCGATGGGTGGGGATCACCGGCCTGCTGGCTTTCCTCGTGGCGCCCATCGTTCCCCTTTTCGTCTGGTCGATCAGCTTCCGTTGGTTCTATCCGGCCATCCTCCCCACCGAATACAGCGCCCGCGCCTGGACGGAGGTGATCACACCCCACAACGACGTGCTGGGCGTGGCGTGGAACACGGCCCTGATCGCGCTGGTGGTCACAGCCCTGTCCATCCTGTTGGGCGTCCCGGCCGGACGGGCGCTGGGCCTCTACGAGTTCCGGGGCAAGCGGCTGGTGGAATGGATGATCCTGGCCCCGATCATCGTCCCGGGACTGGCCGTGGTGCTCGGTATCCACGTGCTGTTCATCCGGGCCGGCCTGTCCAACAGCATCCCGGGTGTCATCCTCGTCCACCTGGTGCCCACCCTCCCGTACATGACGCTGGTCATGTCGGGAGTGTTCGCCAACTACGACACCGACTTCGAGCTCCAGGCGCGCTCTCTCGGGGCGAGCCGGTGGGCCACCCAGCGCCTCATCACCCTGCCGGCCATCTTCCCGGGCGTGGTGGTGGGAGCACTGTTCGCGTTCATAATCTCGTGGAGCCAGTACGTGCTGACGCTGCTCATCGGAGGCGGGCAGGTGCAGACCCTGCCGCTACTGCTGTTCGGATTCGTTCGCTCGGACCCGGCCATCGCCGGTGCCCTGAGCGTGGTCTTCATCCTGCCGGCGGTGATCGTGCTGCTGCTGAGCTCGCGCTACCTGTCCGGTGACAACGCCGCCGTAGGAGGTATCGGAAACATATGACCCAGGTAACCCTCAGCGGGCTGACCAAGATTTTCGACGAGAAGTCGCCCCCGGCGGTCGATCAGCTCGATCTGGAGATCGAGTCCGGCAAGCTCACCGCCCTTCTCGGGCCGTCCGGATGCGGCAAGACCACCACCATGAAGATGATCGCCGGGCTGCTCCGGCCCACCTCGGGCGACATCAGCTTCGACGGCGACTCCATCCTGAGCATCCCTCCCGAGGACCGGGGAGCGGTGATGGTGTTCCAGAACTACCTGCTATTCCCGTACATGACCATCGCCGAGAACATCGGCTTCGGTCTCAAGATGCGGAAGGTGGACCGCAAGGAGATCCGGACGCGGGTCACCGACATGCTGGACCTGGTGCAGCTACCCGGCTTCGAGGACCGCAAGCCCCGGCAGCTCTCCGGCGGCCAGCAGCAGCGGATCGCCCTCGCCAGGGCGCTGATCGTCCAACCGAACGTCCTGTTGCTGGACGAGCCCCTCAGCAACCTCGACGCCCATCTCCGGGACGAGATGCGGGAGCTCATCCGGCGCATCCAGACCGAGATGGGGATCACCACCGTCTTCGTCACCCACGACCAGGAGGAAGCGGTGGTGCTGGCCGACCGGATCGCCCTGCTGTTCGACGGGCGGCTCCAGCAGTTCGACGTGCCGGACGCCTTCTTCGAGTCGCCGCAGAGCGTCGAGATAGCCAAGTTCTTCGGTGGCACCAACTTCATTCCGGGCCGTTACGAGGGGGGAGAGATAACCACCGCCATCGGCCGGTTCCGGGCGCCGCGGTCGGCGGTGGCCGGCGGTGATGCGGTGCTCAGCATCCGACCCGAGGCGGTGACGCTGGGCGCCGACGGGGGCAACTCGGTGATGGGACGGATCAGGTCGCACGTCTACGTGGGGCGGTATGCCCGGTTCCGGGTCACGCTGGGCGACATCGAGGTGGAGGCGGTCACGGACCCCGGGCAGGTGAAGCTGTTCAACGACGGGGACGAAGTGCCGGTCACGTTCGACTCCAACAAGATCTGGGTGATCGGGCCGGCCGCCGCCCACGAGTAGGCGGCCGGTTGCTCCCCACCCCGGCCGCGACCCGTTGGGCGCTGGTCGCATCGGGATGGTCTGCCTACGCCCTCTACTACCTGGGGCGGGTCAACTTCTCGGTGGCCGTGCCCCGGCTCGAGGAAGAGGCGGGCTTGTCCGCCACCGAGATCGGGGCCCTGGCGGCCGGATTCTTCTGGGTCTACTCGCTGTCGGCGGTTCCGGTGGGCCGCGTGGCGGATCGCTTCGGGGCCCGGATGCTGGTGGGTCTCGGGCTGGTCGGGAGCGGACTCCTCAACGCGGCGTTCGTGCTCGGATCCGGGGACTTCCGGTGGGCGCTGGTGATCTGGTCGGCCAACGGGGTGTTCCAGGCCATGGGCTGGACCCCTCTGGCGGGCGCGCTGGGTCGGTGGGTGGAGGCGGGCCGGTCGGCTCGGGTGATCGCCTCGTTCGGATCGTGCTTTGTGGCCGGCACGGCCCTCACCTTCGCGGTCGGCGGGCTCATCATCGAACGGGGCGGCGTGGACGCGGTGTTCCTGGCTGCTTTCCTGGTACTCGTACCGATCGGGGTGGTCTGGTGGATCGGGGTGCGGGACCGGGTCCCCGAAGCCTCACCGGCCGATCGGGCCGCCGGGTCGGTCGCGGCGGCCATCCGGCTGCTCCCGCCGGCGGCGGCCTTGGGGGTGGCCTACGTGGCCCTCATCGTGTGGACCCCGACCTACTTCGTGGACGTACACGGCGTGTCGGTGGGCCGGGCCGGGCTCCTGTCGTCGGCCATGCCGGCCGTGTCCATCGTCGTGACGATCGCGGTGGGTCGCTGGTTCCTCCGGATCCCGCACGGGCCCGGGGCGGTCTTGAGGGGCGGGACGGTGATCCTGGTGACCGCCGCGGCGCTGGCCACGATCTCGGGGGTCGGCGGCCTCCGGAGCGGCTTCGCAGCGGTGGCCGCGGCCACAGCCCTGGTCGGGGCCTCGTCATCCGTGGTGCTGGGACTGTATCCCCGGGTCGGCTCCCCGGGGACGGTGAGCCTGACCTCCGGGATGTTCGCCCTGGCATTTAACCTCGGGGGCGGGGCGGGGTCGCCGTTGATGGGCAGGCTGGTCGGTCAGGACGACTGGGACATCGCCTTCCTGTTCCTGGCCGGATCGGTGCTCGTGGGCGCCCTGTGGTCCTACGGCTGGTACGCGATGGCGCGAGCTCGGCAGTTGCGGGAAGGAGCTTCTGGTGGCCCGGCATAGGGCGGTGATGGACCTCGGTCGTGACGAGTGGATGGCCGCGCTCGGTATCGCGGAGGACGACATCCCCCATGCCGTGATCCTGGAGGGCTCCTGGTGGAGGGAGCAGCGCACCGCCTGGCGGCTCAGCCGGCTGGAGGACGTGCGCGAGCTGGCCTTCCCCGACATGTTCCTCGGTTACCTGCGGGGGAGACCGGTGGTCTACTCCTGCGTGTACGGGGCGCCCCGCGCCGTGGAGCCGGCCCATCTGTTCGGGGTGCTCGGGACGCCGCGCATGGTGATGATCGGAACCTGCGGCGCCCTTCACGCCGGGCTGTCCACCGGCGACGTGGTGGTGCCGTCGGTGGCGGTGGCCGGGGAGGGCGTGGCGCATCTCTACGGGGCCTCCGACACTGTCGAATCCGATCCCGGCCTTGCCGCGCTGGGTCGTCGCCGGCTGATGGAGAGGGAGATCAGGGCGGCGGATTCCCTACACCTGTCGTGGGTGTCGATCTTCGCCCAGAGCGGGGAGATGGTGGCCGATTGGCGGGACCGCGGCTATGGATCGGTGGACATGGAGGCGGCCACCCTCTACGCGGTGGCGCGGCACTTCGGTTTCGCCGCCACCGCGCTGCTGGTGGTGTGGGATCAACTGGACCAGGACCGGAGCTTCCTGGATCCTCTCACCGAGGCGCAGCAGGCTCGGCTGGACGCCGCCAACGAGGCCGTCTTCGACGTGGCCCTGTCGATCACAGCGGACCGCGACCCGGGGGAGAGGACCCGATGAAGGCGCTCGTCCAGCGGGTGGATCATGCGTCGGTGTCGGTCGACGGCGAGGTGATCGGGCAGATCGGGGCCGGGTTGCTCGTCCTGGTGGGCGCCGGTCGGGCCGACACCGGCGCAGACGCCGAGGCGCTGGCCCGCAAGGTCGTCGGGCTGCGCATCTTTCCCGATGAGGACGGACGGTTCAACCGGTCGCTCATCGACTCGGGAGGCGCCATGCTGGTGGTGAGCCAGTTCACGCTGTATGCCGATGTCCGCCGCGGCAGGCGCCCCAGCTTCACCGAGGCGGCCCGGCCCGAGCAGGCCGAGCAGCTGGTCGAAGAGTTCGTGGAGGCGGTGAGGGCCCTCGGAGTGGAGGTAGAGACGGGACGCTTCGGAGCGATGATGGAGGTGGACCTCCGCAACAACGGACCCTTCACCCTGATGGTCGAGACCGCCGCCGGCCGGGTCGTGTAGCAACAACTGAGCTTGTGTTCGCCGGTCGTCAGCGAACCTGAGGATCAGGGCGTCACACATGGTGCCCCTAAACCTGAGGATCAGGGCGTCATATATGGCGTCCTGTGCATCAAGTTCGAGACCCACACCGAACCTGAGGATCAGAGCGTCATGTATGGCGTCCTGTGCATCAAGAACCGAGAATCCCGGGCAAAACTCGCGAAAATCCGGTGCTCCGCACCGGGCCCTCCCCCGCCACCACCTGTCCTGTTTGGGAGCGTGGTCGGCCATGCCCGGCTGGCTGCCGGGAATCGGCGGTTCGCTCCATGAGTTGTCATGTTCCCTCGGGATTGACCGGACCGATCGGTGAGAAGCTTCCGGCCAGCGTTGGTGCTTGGCAATGGGCAACGTATAGCGAGGGTGTGACGGATTCAACCCCCTTCCTGCAGAACGCGATATTCTCCGGCGCCCGATACCGGGTTGACCGAAGCGTGACGCCCCGTTCTCAATCCTTGTCGAGAAGGGATGCGAAGGGGCTACCTCTCCTGCTGTCTGGCCGCGAGGTGGGCTTGGCCGGCTTTGCAGAAGGTGAGGAAGTCGCAGGAGCGGCAGGCATCGGACGGGGTAGTTTGGAATTGCTCGGACCGGATTCCTTCGACCAGTTCCGTTACCCGCTGCCCGGCTCGTTCCATCCAGAGGCTGTCCGCTTCCTGGCTCACCACGTCCAGTCCGTCGCCGAGGTAGACGAACGACACCTTCAGCGACTCAGGGGCGGGCGCGCCCAGCCCCGACTCCCGCGCTGCCAGGGCATAGGCCTGTAGCTGTACCTGGCTGGAGGCCCGGCCGGATCGGCGGCCCGATTTGAAGTCGACTATCTCCCAACCGCCCTCATCATCCCCGTAGACGGCGTCGATCCGGCCTCTGATCCGGACCGACTCGGACATCCGGAGCTCGAACGGCGCCTCGACGAGGACGGGGATTCGGTCTGCGTACGGCGACTCCAGGAAGGCGCTCCAGCCTGTTCGACTGCCATCGGCGCGCTCGGTGTCCTCCTCGAGGGTGTGGTCGTACAGCTGAGGCTCGAGGTCGTCGAAGGGGACCATGCCCCGGTTATGCAATTCGATGCGGCGATGCAGTTCGAGGCCGCGGCGAGCCGCGGGCCCGGGCCGGCGGGGAAGCCGGTCCACCTCGGACCAGTAGTACCTCTTGGGACAGTCGGCGTAGGTGACCAGGCCGGTCACGCTGATGACGGTCGGCTCCGGTTCCGGATCGCCTCCGGCGGGATCGGTCAGGGACAGCAGTACCTCTTGGAACTCCTCCACAGCCTGATCGTAGAGGTCCTCCACGCCGAGCCGGCAGGCCCTGCTGGCCGCCCAATCCGGATCGGAGCCGATCTCGTGGAGCGCCCTCTCCCAGGTGGTCCCCAGCACCGGGTCCGGGCCCGCCTCCGGGATCGGGAACCGCAGGCTGCCGGGTCGGGGCGGTGGCTCCGGAATCCACCGACCGATCGTCACATGTTCCAGGCGGCGGGCGGTCTCGATGAGATCGCCGGGTTGGGAGGGCCGTTTGAGCGGCTCGGGTGAGCCGTACCAATGGGCCCCGCTCAGGTAGAGGTGCTGTTCAGCACGGGTCACCGCCACGTAGGCCAGGCGCCATTCCTGGTCGTAGTGCCGCCGGCGGAGCCAGTCCCGGCGGGTCCGGGGGTCCAGCGCCGCGTCGAGGTTGGCGCGGAACTCGGGATCGATACGAAGGTGGGCGGGAACACAGGCGTCGAGCCTGGACGGGTCGGCATACACCCGGGGCCGGGCCGGGAAGTTGGTCTCGTACAGGGCGGGAAGGAATACGGCCTGCCATTCCAGCCCTTTCGCCTGGTGAACCGTGGAGAGCGTGACCGCCTCCTCGCCGGCGAGCCGGACGGTGTCCAGACCGTCGTCCGGATGGTCGCGGACCATCTCCAGGTGACCTAGGAACGCTTTGAGCGAGAAGGACCCTTCGAGGGGCTGCCAGTGCTCGGTGAAGTCGAGGAAGCGGTGCACGTTGAGACGGGCGGAGATGTTGGAAGGGGTGGGCATGGCCTCGATGTCCTGCCATCCCCCGGTCCTGGCCAGGACCGATCGAGCCAGCTCGGACGGCCCTGCGCCCTGGGCCTCGACGAGGAGCGATCGGTAGATGTCCCGGAACCGCTCCAGGCGGCCCCTTATGTCCGGGAGCAGGTCCAGGGAGTCGAGTTGCTCCAGTGCCTCGACCAGGATGAACCGCAGGCCGTCGCTGTTGCGGTTACGGGAGGCCACCCAGCGGGCAAGGGGCGCCAGGTCGCCCAAGCCCAGGCGATACCCGGCGCCAATCAGGATCCTTGCCAGGGCCGGGCTGTCGGCCGGGTCGTCCAGCAGGCGGAGCCAGGCGTGGAGTTCGACCACCTCGGGAACCTTGAGCAGGCCGCCCAGGTCGGTGACCTGGAGGGGAATGTCGTGCTCCTCGAGGGCTTGGCGCACCAGCTCGATGTTGGCGTTGCGGCGGAACAGCACCGCCATCTCCGACCACTCCATCCCGGACTCGTGGAGACGCCGGAGTTCCCGGGCGATCTCCTCGGCCTCTTCCCGGGCGTCGCCCAGCCAGGAGACCTGTACCGAGCCGGGGGGCTTGCCCTCCAGCGCCTCGAGGTCATCGGCCGGGTCGGAGCCCGTGATCCGGGCCCTGACCCGGTTGGCCAGATCGAGGATGCGCCGGCCCGACCGGCGGTTCACCGACAGGCGGAGGGTGCGCGACTCCGACCCGTCAGCCTCCCGGAAGCTGGTGGGGAAATATCCGAAGTTGGCCGGGCTGGCGCCCCGCCACTCGTAGATGGTCTGGTCGAGGTCGCCTACCGCGGTCACGGCCCGGCCGGCGCCGAAGAGCGTCGAAAAGAGTTCCCGCTGGGCCGGGTTGGTGTCCTGGTACTCGTCCAGCAGAACGCACCGGTACTGAGATCGGACCCGATCCACTATGCCCCGGTGATCGGGGTTCTGGACCAACGCCACCGCCAGCCGGGTCAGGTCGCCGAAGTCCCGCACGCCCAGCCCTCTCTTCTCCTTCTCGAACATCACGAGGGCCCTGGCCAACTCGGCCCGGCGGGCGCCGGCCTCGTCCACCGGATCCGAGGCGAGGATGTCCTCGGGGCGGAGCAGGTTGTCCGACAGCTCGCCGGCCAGGTCGACCAGCTTGCGCACCACCGTCGGCACGTGGGTGGCGTCGACGATCCGGAAGGGGGTGGCGAGGACGCACCGGTGGAGGATCTGGCGGCCGGCTGCCGGGGTGATGATGCGGGTACCCCGGTCCATTCCGACCAGCGCTCCGTAGGTACCCAGCAGGTGGGCCGCGAAGCCGTGGTAGGTGAAGACGTCGATCGCATGCTCCGGCCCCATCGCCGGTGTCGACGAGAGCTCGGGGGCCGACCGGATCCGCCCCGCCAGCTCGGCGGCGGCCTTGTTGGTGAAGGTCACTCCCAGGATCTGCTCCGGCAGGACACCGTGACGCACCATGAGAGCCGCCATGCGGCGGACCAGAGTGAAGGTCTTGCCGGTGCCGGCCCCTGCGGTCACGCGCAACGGCCGCAGGCCGTAGTCGATGACCGCCTGTTGCTGGACCGAAGGGCGGGGCGTCATCGGCGGTAGGCCTCCTGGCCCTCGGCCCACGCCGGACAGGCCAGCCTGACGTCGCAGCGGTCGCAGGCCCGGCCGGGCCGGGGCTCCCAGTCCTCCTGGTCGATCAGGCGGGCGATCTCCTCGAGGCGGCGCCTGGTCTCGGCCTCCCGGTCCGGGCCGAACCTGCGCACGGTGACCTTCTTGGCAGGGGCGTGCGGAAACCAGAACTCCGCGCCGGTCACCGGCCCAAGCTCGGCGATGGCCGGATCGGCGTTGGAGGCCAGGTAGTAGAAGCCGAGCTGGAGGGAGTTGCGGGCCTCCTCGTTGGTGGGTGGCGACTTCCCGGTCTTGTAGTCGACCACCCGCAACGTGCCGTCGGGATTCCGCTCGATCCGATCTATCCGCCCCCGCCAGGTCGTCCCTCCCAACTCGATCCTCACCGGGTGCTCCAGCAACACGGGGCCGCCGGCGGGCTGCGGCCAGCCGGCGTAGAGCTTCTCCAGCAACTCCTGAGCCCGGCGCTGCCACGCGGATCGCAGGGAGTCGGTTCCGAAGTCGTGCCGGCCGATCTGCGAGTCCAGCACCGACAGGGCCTCATCCACCGTGGACGGGCGGTCCTCTCCGGCCGCATGCCGCTCGGCGTGCTCGAGCACCGTGTGGATCAGGGCACCGAAAGTCAGGTGAGGGTTGCCGTCGGCGCCCACCCCCAGCAGGCGTCCGAGTGCGAACTGGCGAGGGCATCTGTCGTAGCCCAGGGCATCGCTGGGAGACAGACGCAGCCGGCCCCGGATGAGGCCGTGGTCGGCGCCCTCGCGGCGCGTGGCTGCATAGCTCTGCGGGGTGCGGATGCCGGGGTGCGAGGCGGTGGCCAGCGCCGTGGCGGCGGCGAGGCGTCGATGATCGTGCTCGGCGGGATCGACCAGGACGCGCCTCAACCAGGTCTCCGCCTCCCGAGGCGTGACGGGCCTGGCCGGAGCGGAGTCGCCGCTGACGACGTCCACTCCCGGGCCCTCGATCATCTCCAGGAACCGGCTGGGGCGGTGGTGAGGCTCGCCGGGGCCGGCGGTGGTCGCGGTCAGCACAACGCGCCGGCACGCCCGGGTCATACCCGTGTAGAGAAGACGGGTCTCCTCCTGTAGGCGTCTTGTGGTTGACCGGTCGGCCGCCGTCTCGGATGGGGTGGTGGCGATGGGGGAGCGGAGGAGATCGAGCTGCTCGACCTGGAGCAGGGACCGGTGGCGGCTCAGGTCGGGCAGTACTCCTTCGACCGCGTCGGCGATGAACACCACATCGAACTCGAGTCCCTTCGCCTGGTGGATGGTGGTCAGGACCATCCGGTCCTCGGCGGGATCGCGATGGCTGAGCAGCGGGCTGGCTTCGAAGTCATCGGACTCGACCAGACGGATGTAATCGATCAGGGTGATGCTCGGATCGCGGTCGGCCACCCTGGCCAGGGCCAGGGCGAGGCTACCCCCGGCCCCCCCGAAAAAGCCGCCCTACCGGGGGTTGAAGCAAAGGTTTGGCAGGTCTATTATAAACAAAATACAGCGGCG
>VXRE01000110.1:10638-13995 GCA_009838635.1 Acidimicrobiia bacterium
GTGTGGTCTTAGTTTTCTATACTACAATTTTCTGGGGGGGGTGGGCGGGGGCGGGGGGGCGGGGGGCCCCCCGGCGCGGGGGCGGGGGGGGCCCCCCCCCCCCCCGCCCGGAAATCGCCGCGCTCCGGGTCGTTGACGAAAGGCTTGAGCTGCGGGAGTCGGGTCCACGCGTGCCAGAACCCCTCGATGGCGGTCCGGCCGATCCAGGACGGATCGCTGAGCAAGCCGGCGAGTTCCTCCCCTCCTTCGACATGGGCCCGGATGGCCTCCGACCATTCCAGGCCGAACAGCCTCCGGTCCCGCTCGACAGCCCGGAGGCGGCCCACGCCCAGGTTGAACAGGGGACCCAGCAGCACCCTTCTGATCGGTCCGCTCCCGGCGGATGGGCCGGAGTCGGAGCGGCGAGCGGCTCGGGCCAGGTCGAGGATGACCCGGGTGGCCGGGTGGTCGGCGAGGCGCTTATCGGGGCGTTCGTGGGGGATCGACCTCTGCTCCAGGGCTCGCGACAGCTCCCGGAGGAGGCGCCGCTTGGTCCGGACCAGCACCGCCATGCGGCGGAAGGGGATTTCCTGCTCGACCCGGAGCCGGTCGGCTTGGGTGGCTATCCACTCCGCTTCGGCCGACTCCTGGTCGAACACCCGGACCTCGACCCGACCGGGTCCGGCGGCGGCTTCCACCGGACCCGCCGCTCCGGGAAGGTCCACTCCGACCGTGAGCCGCTCGGCGGCACGGAGGATCTCGACCGGGGTGCGGAAGGAGGTCGCCAGCACCCAGCGCCGCACCGGGCGTCCGTCCGCGAGGGGGAAGTCATCGGCGAAGCGTTGGACGTTGCCCAGGTCGGCCCCGCGGAACCCGTATATGGACTGGTAGGGGTCGGCCGCCACGGTGAGGTTGCGGTCCGGGCCGACCAGCCGCCTGAGCAGCACGGCCTGGGCCCTGGTGGTGTCCTGGTACTCGTCCACCAGCACGTACCGGTAGGGCCGGACGCCCTCCTCCTGCGACCGGTCTGCCAGCACCTGGACGGCCCTGGCCATGAGGGTCCCGTAGTCGATCCGGCCCCGGCGGTCCAGCTCGGCGTCGTAGCGGGCGATGAAGTCGGGCAAGGCCCGCCAGTCATCACGATCCCGAGTGATCCGGGCCAGGTCGGAGTAATCGAGCATCTGTTCACGGGCTCGCAGGATGAAGTCGGTCACCTCGTGGGCGAGGGTTCTGGTGTCGAGGAGCCGGAGGAGGGGAACCGGCCAGTTGCCCGGCGGGTCGCCGGCCAGCAGTTCCGAGACCAGGTCCACCTGCTCGGGGCCGGTCAGGATGGACGGAAGGGCGTCCCATCCGAGCACGTCATGGGCGTGCCGCTCCAGCAGGCGGTAGGCGAGGGAGTGGAAGGTGGACGCACCGATGCCTCCGGCCGGACCTGCCACGGCGCGGTGGAGCCGGCTCCCGAAGTCGGACGCGGCGCGGCGGGAGAACGTGACCGCGAGGATGGCCGAGCCCGGTACGCCGCGGTGGTCGAGCAGATGGGCGATCCGGCGCACGAGGAACTCCGTCTTGCCGGCGCCCGGACCTGCGACCACCAGCTGCGGACCTTCGGTCGCCGTCACCGGCCCGTCCCATTCCTCGGGACGGAGCCGTAGCTCGGCGAACCGGGCCGTGGTCGGACCCGGAGTCACCCGGTCCGGATCGGCCGTCAAGCGGCCAGCGGCGGCCGGGTGGCGAGCGCCGCCTCAGCCTCTGCCTGCCCGGTCTCCTCCAGCACCACGGTGAAGCCGAAGCCGGCCTCGATGATCGCCAGTTCGGCGGCCAGGATGGCTTCCTGGTCCCGGCTGGATTGGGTTCTCTTGTCTTCAGCCATGGTCCGTAACTTACGAGGAGGGTGTGACACGATCCGGCGGCAGGTTGCCGGAGAAGCCGTGGAGGGTCGGCCGCGGGGGACGCGACCTGCGGTTTCGTCGCCGCCTGCTGGCCAACCTGACGTCTCTCGGCATCCTCCTAGCCCGAGATCCTACGGTATCCTTGGGTCCAGTGACGCCCTGGTGGCGTCCGGCTCGGATCGGTGTCGTATCATCGTCCGTCACACTTGCCCAAGCCCACCTTCGGAGTAGCCGATAGCTCGTGGTCTCCGTCATACCTGTTGAAGCCCTCATAGCCCGCGCCGACCGGGTTGCCGACGTCGTCGCCCCCCAGGCCGACTCCGTCCCTGGCGGGGACAGCTATCGCTATGCGGTTGATCATCCCGACTCGTTCATGAACGTCACCCTTGCGGTGGGCGAGTTCCCCGGGCCGACGCCATCCCGCGAGGCGGTCGTCAAGCGGGCTTCCGGTCACTTCCGCGGGATGCTGGAGCGAGGGCTGTTCGAGCCCGTCCCTTCGGCGGCCTTCTTCCTTTACGAGCTGGATACGGGTGGCCATCGCCAGGTAGGAATCGTGGGTGGGGTCTCGGTGGCGGCGGTCGAGGAGGGGCGGATACTCGGCCATGAGGACACCCTTGAAGGCCCGGTGGAGGATCTGGCCCACTTCTACCGCGGGGCACGGCTCTCGTCCAGCCCGGTAGCGCTCGGGTTCGATGCGGATCAGCATCACCACGCTCTGATGAGGGACCTCACCTCGGGCACGCCGCTCCGGGACTTCACGAGCCCGGACGGTGTCCGGCAGCGCCTCTGGGCGGTCATGGACCCGTCCGGACTTGCCGCCGTGCGGGCGGCCGCCTCCCGGGTCGGGACTATGTACATCACCGACGGCCACCATCGCGTGGCGGCCGCCCGGCAGCGGAGAGCCGGCCCCGGCTGGTTCCTGGCCATCATGTTTCCCAACGACCACCTCCGGGCACTGGCCTACAACCGCGTGATCGTGCCTGATTTCCTCCCGTCTCCCGAGGAGGTCCGCCGGTCGCTGGGTGCCGGATGGGACATGGACAAAGTGGGGCTGGCCGGTTCGGTGGAGTCCCAACCGCGGGGCACGGGCGAGATCGCAATGGTGCTGGACGGCTCGTCGTACCGGCTGGTGTTCCGCGGGCGGCGTCCGGACCATCCGGTCGAACGCCTCGACGTGAGCCTGCTCCACGACAGCATCCTGGGGCCGGTGTTCGGCATAACTTCCAGCGACGATCCGCGCCTCTGGTACGAGGTGGGGGAGAACTCGACCAAACTGTTCGAGGGCCGCGTCTCGGCCTATCCCGGCGCTGTGGGGTTTGCGATGCACCCGGCTCAGATCGGCGAGATGACCGCAGTGGCCGATGCGAGAAGCCTGATGCCCCCCAAGTCGACCTGGTTCACTCCCAAGCCCCGCTCCGGACTGCTGGTGGTTCGCTGGGATGAGCAGGCGGCCGGGAGTGATCCGGGGGCACCGGGCGGCGCCCCGGGG
>VXRE01000106.1 GCA_009838635.1 Acidimicrobiia bacterium
GCGCGCCGCCTCCGCCTCCGCTTCCGCCCGGGCGCGGGCCTCGGCCTCCGCTTCCGCCTGGGCGCGGGCCTCGGCCTCCGCTTCCGCCTGGGCTCGGGCCGCGGCCTCCGCCTGGGCCTGGGCGCGGGCTTCGGCCTCGGCCTGGGCGCGGGCCTCCGCTTCCGCCTGGGCGATCTCCTCCGCCCGGCGCTCCTCGAGGCGGAGATAGGCCTCCTGGCCGGCGGCGAGACGCTCGCTCAGGCCGACCGACAGCTCCTCCATTTGAGCCAGCACCTCCTGCTGCTCTCCGCGGCTGAGCCGCAGGGCCTCGGCGGCCTCGTTCAGCTGGCGGGTCAGCACCTCCAGCGCGTTGAAGAGCACCTGGTCCTGCTCCCGAGCGTCGTCGAGGTACTCGGTCCTGATGTCGATGTCGGCGAGCGAGGCGGAGATCATCAGGGCTGCCAGGTCGTTCACGGCCGCGCCGCTCATGTAGAGGTCCACGGCGCGCTCCCGGATCTGGTCCTGGAGCCGTCTCTGCTCCACCCCGTAGCCGGCAATCGATGACTCCAGGCTGCTGATGCGGAACGCGAGGTCGGCTTCCGCAGCCCAGGCCGCCTGGTACTCGTCGGTCAGCTGCTGGACCTCGGCCCGGATGCGGGCCAGTTCCGCCTCGACCCGGACCATTTCCTCCTCGGTGGTCTGTGCCGGCGCCGGTATCGCCGCGGCGGACACGGCCAGCACCAGCGCCGTGACCGCCAGGAGCGAAGTTCGTCGGGGGTTGGCCCTGGTCACGTGCCCACCGCGTCCCTGACGGCCTCGACGCGCGCGGGCTCATCCCCGGCTCCCTCGCCGGGTTCGAGAGTGATCGTTCCCTGGCCGGCCAGGTGTCGCAGATGGGCAAGCGCCGAGCCCGCGGCGGCGGGACGCAGCCGAGGATCGACCTCGCCGTAAACCGCCTGGACCACCGCTCGGACCGTGCGGGCGCCGTCGCGGACCGCCCGGAGGATCTGGGCTTCCCGCTCCCGGCGGTGGGCGATGTAGTCGGCGATGACGTCCGCGGCGTTGTCGATCGGGTCGCCGTGGCCGGGGAGGAGGCGTTCGGGCCGGAGTGCCCGGATCCGGTCCAGCGACCGGAAGTAGTCGCCCATTTCCTGGACCAGCACGGTCGATCCGCCGATGATGTGGTCGCCTGTGAAGACCGTGGAACCCATCCGGAAACAGAGGTGGTCGGTCGTGTGGCCGGGGGTGTGGACGGCGGCCAGGACAGCCTCACCGAAGCGGAGCCGGTCGCCATCCCGGAGGCGGCGGCTCGGGCTGAACTCCGGTCCGGGCGCGTAGCCATAGGCGTGGACGCCGAACTCGGCGGCTAGCGAGCCGGCCAGGGGAGCATGGTCGGGATGGGTGTGGGTCACCACCACCGCCCTGAGGCGGAGATCTCCGATGGCGGCGACGATGGAGCGGCGGTGGGACTCCTCCTTCGGTCCGGGGTCGAGGACCACGCAATCGGCGCCCGACACGATCAGGTATGTGTTGGTTCCCGGTCCGGTCATCGGCCCGGGGTTGGGGGCGAGCAGCCGTTGGACTCCGGTCACTCGATGATGACCACGCGCGGCTGCAGTAACCGAACCCCCAGACGGCGGAGCCCCTCGCGGACGAAGGGAACCATCAGGGCGAAACCCACCGCGTCGGTCAGGAAGCCGGGCGTGAGCAGTAGCGCTCCACCCACCAGCACCAGGGCGCCATGGACCAGCTGCCTACCCGGGAGAGCGCCCGATGCCAGGTCGGTCTGGAGGCGGCGCCAGACCGAGAAGCCCTGCTGCCGCACCAGGAAGGCGCCGGCTATCGCCGTGATGATGATTCCCAGCACCAGCCAGCCCAGCCCGACCCGCCGCTCCACGTAGACGAACAGCACCAGCTCGAGGATCGGTACCACGATGAAGGCGGTACCCAGAATGAGTCCCATGGGGCCAGCTTATTCCCCGGACCCCATTATTCGATGTCCAATCCGGGATGCCCGGAAGCGCAGCGCCTACGACACCACCCTTCCCCGGTTTTTCGGCACCCTCCTGGCCTCGGGTCGGGCCACCGGTATCATTGTTCGATGCCCGACCTGCGCCGCCTTCCCTCGGTTGGTGCGCTGGTGCATGATCTGCTCGCCGGGGTCGAGGACGGCCTGCCGGTGGCGCTGGCCACCGAGATCGCCCGGCGCAGCATCGACGAAGCCCGCGCCAGCGCCTTGGAAGGCCGCTCCGTGGACCCGGCCGCGACCGCCCGTCGTGAGGCCGCGCGCCTGTCCAGGACCCGTTTGCGACGGGTCATCAACGCCACCGGTGTGGTCCTCCATACCAACCTGGGTCGAGCGCCCCTCCATCCGTCCGCCGCCGAGGAGGCCCGCCGGGCGGCCACGGGCCACGGCAACCTGGAGGTCGACCTGGACGCGGGGCGCCGCGGTTCGCGCGGCGCCTACCTCTCCCGGCTCATGGCGCACCTGACCGGCGCCGAAGCTGCCCTCGTGGTCAACAACAACGCCGCCGCCCTCTTCCTGGTTCTCAACACGCTGGCCGCCGCCCGCCCGGTGCCGGTCTCCAGGGGCGAGCTGATCGAGATCGGGGGCTCCTACCGGTTGCCCCGGCTGATGGCGGCCTCAGGAGCGCAGCTGGTGGAGGTCGGGACCACCAACCGGACCCGTATCTCCGACTACGAGGAGGCGATCGACGGCGCCGCCATGCTGCTCAAGGTCCATCCGTCCAACTACCGGGTGGTGGGGTTCGCGGAGCAGGCCACCGTCGGGCAGCTGGTCGGCCTGGGTGGGCGCCTCGGCCTGCCGGTGGTCTACGACGTGGGGAGCGGGCTCCTCGACACCGAGGTTCCGTGGCTGGAGGGCCCACCCCCGGCCTGGATCGGTGATGAGCCCGGAGTCCGGCAGGTCCTCGCCGAGGGCGTCGACCTGGTGACCTTCTCGGGCGACAAGCTGTTCGGGGGATGCCAGGCGGGGATCATCACGGGACGGGCCGATCTGGTGGCCTTGCTCAAGGCCAACCCGGTGGCCAGGGCGGTCCGGGTGGACGGCTCCGCCATCGCCGCGCTGACCCGCACCGCCGAGCTCTACGCCGAGGGGAGGGGCGGGGAGGTCCCGTTCTGGGAGATGGCCGGCCGTTCCGTCGCCACCCTGACCGAGCGGCTCGAGCGGCTCGCCGCCCTCGCGGGAATAGTCCCCGACGTGCGGATGTCGGAGGCCGTGCCGGGCGCCGGGTCGGTCCCCGGCATGGCCGTACCCTCGCCGGTGCTCGTGCTGGAAGGCCGCGGCGAGGATCTCTGGCCGGCCCTGGTCGGGTCGGATCCGCCCGTGGTGGCCCGCCGGGCGGCCGGTGACCTCCTCATCGACCTGAGGGCCGTCGGCGCAGACGCCGACGCCGTGCTGGCCGCCGCCTTGCGGGCTCTATGCCGGTCATAGGTACCGGCGGTCACGTCGATCACGGCAAGTCCACCCTCGTCCAGGCCCTGACCGGGCGCGACCCGGATCGCTGGCGCGAGGAGAAGGAGCGGGGGCTCACCATCGACCTCGGGTTCGCCTGGGCGAGGATCGGCGGCCAGGAAGTCTCCTTCGTGGACGTCCCGGGCCACGAGAGGTTCATGAAGAACATGCTCGCCGGTAGCGGTGGCTTCGACGTGGCGCTGCTGGTGGTGGCAGCCGATGAGGGATGGATGCCCCAGTCGGAGGAGCACCTGGCCGTCCTCGACCTGCTCGACATCCGCCACGGGCTGGTCGCGCTGACCAAGACCGACCGGGCCGACGCCGATCTGATCGAGTTGGCCACGCTGGAGGTGGAGGAGCGGCTGTCGGGCACCTCCCTGGAGGGTTGCCCCATCGTCGGCGTGTCGGCGGTGACCGGGGACGGCCTGGACGATCTCCGGGCGGCGCTGGCGGAGGCGATCGCTGCGATGCCCGGCCATCGCAGCAACCGCACCCGGCTGTGGATCGATCGGGTGTTCCCCATGGCGGGCGCCGGCACGGTGGTGACCGGCACGCTCGTCGGCGGATCCATCGCGGTGGGCGACGAGGTGGAGGTCCTCCCCGGCGCCGTCACGGGACGGGTGCGCTCGTTGCAGGCTCACGAGGCGGAGCGGGACCGGATCGGAGCCGGAACCCGGACCGCGGCGGGAGTTGCCGGGCTCGACCGCAGGAAGGTGGCCCGGGGGTGGATGCTGGGCCGGCCCGGTGAGTGGGTGCCGAGCGATCGTTTCCTGGTGACCCTCCGCACCGCCCGATACGTGGACCATCCGCTGTCGAGGCGAGGGGCCTACCAGATGCACCTGGGTAGCGGGGCCTGGCCGGTGCGCCTCTTCACCGTCGGCGAGATCGACGACCGGACCGTGGGCGTGCTCCGGACCGAGCAGCCGGTGCCGGTCCGGATGGGTGACCGGTTCGTGCTGCGCGATGTGGGTAGGCGCCTGATCGTGGCCGGAGGGCAGGTCGTGGAGCCGGTGGCGCCGCGCAAGGGTCGCGACGCCCGCCGGGCCGCCGCCGCTCTCCAGCCCGCTCTCGGGATGGACCCCGACCGGCGCGCCGGCGCGTTGCTCGAATGGCGCGGCGCCGAGAGCCCGGCGGTGCTGGCCGCCCATTCGGGAGGAGGCAGGCCCGACCGGGGGGTGGTGGCGGGCCGGTCCCTGCTGAGCGAGGCCCACGCCGGCCGGCTGGCGCGGCGGGCCCGGACCATCGTGGCCGGCTTCCACGCGGACAATCCCCTGCGTCCGGGGATGCCCAAGGCGAGCCTGGCCAGCGCGCTAGGGGTCGACATCGACACTCTCGCCGCCGTGCTGCCGTTCGACGATCGGCTCGGGCAGCGGGCGTCCGTGGTGGCGCTGGCGGGGTTCCTTCCGGAGCTGGATGGGTCCGAGGAGGAGGAGTGGGAGCGGATCCGGAGCGGCCTCGAGTCAGCGGGCCCGACGGTGCCCAGGCTGAAGGAGATGGAGATCGACCCCGAACTCCTGCATGCGCTGCTCAGGGAAGGGCGTTTGGTCAGGATCTCCGATGAACTGGTCTACCTGCCCGGCCAGGTGGACGGGCTGGTCGCCCGGCTGGCTGATCTTCCGGACCGCTTCACGGTGGCGGAGTTCCGGGACGCCACCGGGCTGACCCGGAAGTATGCGGTTCCGTTCCTGGAATGGGCCGACCGGCGCGACATCACCACCCGCCACGGGAACGAGCGTTCCGTCAACCGCTAGTGGTCTGTCTGTGGAATGGCGGTGTGGTGTGGCGTCGGCAGCGGTGGTCCTCGCAAGGCCCGCTGACGAAGGCATACCCGCAGCGGTACGTTGAGGAGGCGGAACGCAGCGACGGGGCGCCGATGGCGGCCAGACCACGCCTAGCTGTTTCGCAGACAGGCCACTCCACTGGCGGGATCAGACCGTGAGCAACTCCCGCCGCTCCGCCTCTGTGTATCCGCCCCAGATCCCGAACGGCTCGCGGATGCTGAGGGCGTAATCGAGGCACTCCTGTTTGACCGAGCATGCGTTGCACACTGCCCGGGCTCTGACTTCTCTCCGCTCCCGGTCGTCCTTCCTCTCGAAGGTGCTGGGGGGGAAGAAGAGGTGTGAGTAGTTGTTACGACATCGCGCGTGGAGATGCCATGAGTCGTCGTAGTCCATAAGGTGGACCGCCTCCTACTCCGCCTGAGTTATACCTGGAAAGTACCAGTGGAATCACCCGCCTGGAAGGGGTGTTTTTCGCGCTCTCCACCTAGAGTCGTTTCGAAGGCGAACCTAAGGTTCGCAACGCGCTTCAGCGCGTCTGGAGCCTAAGGTTCGCCGCGTCACCCACCACACCCGTGAACCTAAGGTTCGCAACGCGCTTCAGCGCGTCCGGAGCCTAAGGTTCGCGGCAGTGATATCGTTCGTTGTCAACTAGCAACGAGCAATTAAACCGGATCCACCTCGAGGATCGGCCCGTCAACCGCTCGCACCACCACCGGATCACCCGGATCGAGACCCGCCTTTCGGTGGGCGGTGGCCTGCCACCGGGCGCCCTCCACCTCCACGACCCCATCGGGGTCGAAGCGGGTGACGGCCACGCCCGACCGGCCGATCAGGTGGCGGCGGCCCATGGTCGGGGTGGAGAAGCGAGCCCGAGCGACCGTCCTGATGCCTATCACGTAGAAGGCGGTCACCGAGACCGTGACCACCGTCACGATCCACCACGACGGTTGGATCTGCGGAGCGGCGTCGGTGAAGTAGAGGCCGCCCACCAGCATCGCCACGGCGCCCAGGGCGGTCAGCGGCCCCGCCCGGCCCCGCTGGAAGTCGGCTGTGAGGAACCAGACCCCGGCCAGGGCCAACCCCACAGCCCATCCCCGGAGCGGAAGGACGGCCAGGCCGTAGCCGCTGATCAGCAACATGAGGGCCGCCACGCCGGCGGCGATGCCCGGCCCCAGGGCGTAGAACTCGAACACCACGACCGCCAGCCCGGCCACCAGGAAGAAGAAGGCCGCCTCCACCCCGGTGGCCAGCTGCAGCAGCCTCACCCCGACCGAAGGCTCGTAGAAGACCGTCTCGATGGCCGCGGCTCCGTCCCCGGTGGAGCGCAGCGTGCGCAGGGTGACCAGCTCGCCCCGTACTTCGACGGTGCGGCCCTCCAGTTCCACCAGCAGGTTGCTGATAGAGGGCGCCACGATCTCCACGAGACCCTCGGTTGGCTCGGCCACCGTGAAGGCAGACCCGGCGAGACCATCGAGCGGTCCGGACGGGTCCGGGTGGCGTGCGGCGTAGCCGGCCACCACCGGTTGCGTGTACCCGATCCGAACTCCGGGAGCGGCCGCCTTGATCGGGGCGGCGGCCAGCAGATGAGCGGCGCCGCCGAACGCCGAGGCCGGTGCCGGCCCTACCCACACCACCAGCGGGAGGGGCGGGTCGGCGATCCGGGCTGCCAGATGGGGCAGGCCGCCCGAGAGGGTGGCGCGGGAGTCCAGCTGTATGACGGCGGCGGTGGCGCCTCCGCGGGCGGCGGCCTCCACCCGGTCCGAGACGAAGTCGAGAGCGGGCCCGTCCAGGTTGCCGCTGACCTCGATGATCTCTATGTGACCGCCCGGCTCGTCCCCGATGACGGGGCTTCCGAGAACCAGGAGGAACCAAGCGATGAGAAGGAGGGGGATGATGCGGGCCACTAGTGCTCTGTCTATGGACCAGCCTGGCGTGCTCTGCTTGCCATCGACGCCCCGTCGCTGCGTTCCGCTTCCTCAACGTACCGCTGCGGGTACGCCTTCGTCAGCGGGCCTTGCGAGGAGCGCCGCTGGCTAGCGCATACCACGCCGCCGTTCCACAGACAGACCACGTGACAAGGATAGAAGGTACGCGGGTCGCCCCGGCCGGCTGCGAGGCCTTCCCCCGGCGGTGGCGCGGGAGCCGCACGGGTGGGTCATGTGGGAGGCACCGCCGGGAGCAAGCAGGCTGTCCGGTCGGGGCTGAGCCCGCATCGTCCATGCGGGGACTCGCTACAGTTCACCACGTGAGAGTTCTGCTCGTATCCGACGCCTCTTGGGTGCGGAACCAGGTGAGGGCCGCCCTGAGCGGATCCGCCGAGATCGTGGAGGTCACCGACCCCTACCAGGTCGAGTCCGCCGCGGCGGGCATCGATCTGTCCATCGTGGACATGCAGGTCGGCTCGATGGGGGGCATGGCGATCACCCGGGCTCTCAAGGCAGTTACTCCCGCCACCGGGCCGATCGTGCTGCTCCTCGACCGCTCGGCCGACGCCTTCATCGCCAAGCGGGCCGGCGCCGACGGGTGGCTGGCCAAGCCCTTCAGCGCCCAGGCACTGAGGAGGACGCTGGCGGAAGTGGCTCCCGTGGGGGCGACCGGCTGAGACGATCTCCGCCCCCGGTGTCCGGCTGATGGACACCTACCACTTGACGCTATGGGTCATCTTCTCCCTGTGCCTTCTGGCGTCCGGATTCCTATCGGGTAGCGAGACGGCGCTGACCGCGGTGGCACGCGAGCGGGTCCAGCAGCTGGCTGCCACGGGCAGGCGCGGGAGACGGCTGGAAGGCCTGGTCGACGACCTGGAAGGCTCGATCGGCACCATCCTCGTGGCCAACAACTTCGTCAACATCCTGGCGACGTCGGTGGCGACTGCGCTGGCGATCCAGCTGGTGGGCGAGACGTGGGGCACGATCCTGTCGACCGTGGTGATGACCATCCTGGTGCTGGTGATCGGGGAGGTCACTCCCAAGACGCTGGCGGCGCGCTATCCGGAGCGGTACGGGATGACGGTGGCGGTTGCCGTGTGGGGCCTGGCGGTTGCGATCAGGCCCATCGCCGGGGTGTTCATCGGCCTCGGGCAGGGAATCCTCCGGCTGCTCCGCCTCCCTGCTCGGAAGGATGCGGGCGTCACGCCGGCCGACGTGCGGGCGCTGGCCGTGCTCGGGGAACGGGGCGGCGAGATCGAGCCGGGAGAACGGGAGATCATCGAGCGCCTCTTCCAGAAGGCCGACCAGCCGGTCCGCGATGTGATGACGCCGAGGGTCGACATCATGTCCCTGACCCTGCCCGTCACCTCGTCCGACGTTCGGGAGGCGGTGGCGAGAACTGCCCACTCCCGCTTTCCGGTGGTCGGCGAGGAGGGGAATCCGGACTCGATCCTGGGGATCCTCTACGCCAAGGACGTGCTCAGCCACACCGAGGAGCTGGATAGCCACCGGATCTCGGGCCTGCTCAGGACCCCCTACTACGCGCCGGAGAGCGCCTCGGTGATGCGGGTGCTGGAGGACCTGCGCGTCCGGCGGATCGGCTTCTCCATCGTCACCGATGAGCATGGGGGCGTGGACGGGCTGGTGACGATCAAGGATCTGGTCGGGGAACTGGTGGGTGAACTCCAGGACGAGTACGACCCGCGGGTGCCCACGATCCTGCCGATCGGGCGCCAGGTTTGGTTGGCAGATGGGCGCACGCCGATAGACGAGCTGGAGGAGGCAACCGGTGCCGAGATCGAGGACGGACCCTATTCCACCGTGGCCGGATTGTTCCTGAGCCTGTTCGGGAACATCCCGGCGGAGGGCGACAGCATCGGCTACGAGGGACTCCGGCTCACGGTGCTGACCATGGACCGGCGCCGTGTCTCCAGGATCAGGGTGGACGCCACCGAGAGGGCCCGACCTCCAGCGTAGGTGGCGGGCGGGGTGTCCGCCGACCGGGGGACCGGGTATGCTTGTCGCTCACACGGGCAGTGGCGCAGCTTGGTAGCGCGCTTCGTTCGGGACGAAGAGGTCGTGGGTTCAAATCCCGCCTGCCCGACCCGTTAGCCGTCGGCGTTCAACTCTCCGGGTCTAGCGAGCCGTAGACGGCTTGGGAGACGTGCGGAGTTCCATACAGTCTGCACCGTCCTGCGCTTAAGACCCGAAAAGGCGCCGAAGTATGGCAATCCCGAGGTGATGAACGCTCGTTTCAACGCGGGCAATTAGAGAAGTGATGGCTGGAGAGCGCTCTGCGGCGGCCAGAAGACACCCAATACAAGGAAGTTATGGGGGCGCTGTCCCATATTGCCGACGAAAAGGACCGTGTCTCGGTCCGCTGCCCAGAGTTCATCGCGGAACTTCCGTTGCATCAGGTATCTCCAGTTTCCCTGCTGGCGTACCTTTCGCCACAGAGCTTCAGCCTCCCAGTCGACGATGGTCTGGTTGTGACCGTTGCAACGGGGGGCCCGGCACTGATACCTGTAGCTGAACCGCCATGGGACAAGCTCGTAAGGAGGCTTCACTTGGTCGGGGTCGTCGAATAGCGAAGGTCGATTGGCGATCGCTTCGGCTCGGCTCCTCCAGCGGTCGAGCTGGTCCTGTTCGCGTGGTGTTATCAAGAATTCCGGTGGGTGTGCGGGCCGGACCACGGCAAGCGAAGGTGGCTCGGGTTCTGATCGTGACCGGTTGACCTCTATCAGTTCACACATGTTCCGCTCGTCAAGGCTGGCGATGAGCTCACGTCTAGCCGACCAGCCGTGTTCAGTTCCGACGAATCGGCCGGTCCTGATCGAGCCCTCGATCGGCACCCACGACTCGGGGCGTCGGTCGTTTCGTGGACGCGTGGCCAGGAGTGTCACTTCCTCATACTTGCGGAACTTGGAATCATCAGCGAGGTCTCGAAACGGTATTGGAAACAAGCGTTCCACCTGGGTTCTGACCCGAGGTCTATGCCAGCGACGCACATGCTTTCCTGTAGCTGCGCCGTAGGCACTGGAGCGGCCTTAACGACGACTATTAGCGATAGTTCCCGTTGGGTCACCCCCGGACCTGTTACAGGGTCAGGACGCGGAGATCGGGAAATTCTTCCTGTGCGATCTCGAGGATGCATGAGCGATGGCAGTCCGAATGTTCGCGCTCGTAGCACAGAAGGGCGATCCGTCCATCTCGGGCAAGGGTGATGACACTCCCGTATGCCGCGGATGCTCCATTCTGGAGATGCCGCACGTACCGATCCCTGGCAGACTGGTGGCCAAGACGAAACGGATCGCGATTCTCCTTAGGGTTGCCCAACGACCGTTCGTGGCGATAAACAATGCCAACTTCAGCAAGCGCCCTGGCAAGGGCTGTCTTCGAGAACCCCCGCTTGCGAGAGATGGGGTTCAAACGAACATCTACCAGCAATTCAATCCGGTTGACGTTCAGTATCGCCACGAACTCCTCAATGGTGCGCCTCTCGTAACCGACGGAGACAATCTCAAAGATTTGGTGGTGAGCGGTCATCGATGCAATCCTAACCCAAGCACTGCATGAAACGGTGGATAGCTGCCGGATTCTCGAGTCATCGTCGATATTGGGATCAAGACTGCGCGATGGACCTTCGGGTAGGCCGGGACGCGGGCCCTTCCCGGCGGGCTAGGGGGTGGCTGAATCGTGAGGGAGGCTCGTGTGTGCGGAGCTGAGAACGGGAGGCAGCAAAAACCGCCGTCAGGCAGAGCTGCGTTGCTCCACCGGTTCGGCCGGCAACTTGGACACTGCCGCGTACTCGAATGCGGCCACGGCGCTCGACACGTGGCCGATCTCCCGGGCCGCGATCACGGCTGCTTCGGCGCTGATCGGTTGGGCGTCGGGGGCCTTGACGTGGACCTCTGCCACCCGCTCGAGCAGCAGGAACCAGCCGATCGCCTCCTCGACCGAGCCGCCCACGGTGACCGGTCCGTGATTGCGCAGCAGCACCGCCTTGGCCTCGCCCAGGGTGGCCGCGATCTTCTTGCCGGTGTCGAAGTCCGAGACCTGGACCTCCTCCCCTTCGTACACCTCGTGGTCGTCCAGGAAGGCGGTGGCCTCCTGGCAGATCATGCGGAAGCCCTCCACGTTGGCCGCCCAGGGCGTGGCGTACGGGGTGTGGGTGTGGGCCACCGCCACTGCGTCGGGACGGGCCTCGTGGATGGGAGCGTGGATGTAGTAGGCGGTCATGTTGATCGAGCCGCCGCCCTCCACTCGCCCATCCGGACCGACCAGCACCAGGTCGTCGGTGGTGGTGCGGTGGAAGGGGACCCCGTAGCGGATAAGCCACATCGCGTCGGTGCGCTCCGGATCCCGAGCCGTGATGTGGCCGTCTCCCAGCGATCCCCATCCGAAGGCGCCGAACAGCCGGTAAGACGTGACCAGCATCCGCTTCCGGTGGGCGCGTAGTTCCTCGACCGAACCGGGCTCGGCGCGGGCCGCCGCTCCGTCGGATGCGATACCAGATCGCCAAACGGGGTAGGAGCCGGCCATCGCCCAAAGATTACCCGAGGCTGCGATCTTGTCACCCGCGATTGCAGCTAGTGGCCTGTCTACGAAGCGACCAGGCCTGTTCTGGCGGTCATCGGCGCCCCGTCGCTGCGTTCCGCTTCCTCAACGTACCACTGCGGGTACGCCTTCGTCAGCGGGCCTTGCGAGGAACACCGCTGCCTCGCCATACCACACCGCCGCTCCACAGACAGACCACTGCTAGATCAGCAGCTCGGCGATCTCCACCGCGTTGAGCGCCGCCCCCTTGCGCAGGTTGTCGCCCACCACCCACAGGCTGATGCCCCCGGGCACGCCGATGGTGGGACGGATGCGACACGCCAGCACCGGGTCCTGGCCCGCCGAGTCCAGCGGGGTGGCCACCCGCTCATCGCTCCACAGCTCGACACCGGGTGCGTCCGCGAGCACCCGCCGGGCGGTTTCGGGGCCGACCGGCGAGTCGAACCACATCGAGGCGGAGATGCCGTGGCCCACCATGACCGGCACCCGCACGCAGGTCGGCTCCACCTCGATGCTGTCCCGCTCGAGGATCTTGCGGCTCTCGTTCACCAGCTTCCACTCTTCATCGGTGTGGCCTGCATCGGTGAGCGTCCCGGCCATCGGCAGGACGTTGAAGGCGATGGGCCGCTGGAACGGGTCGGTCTCGCCCTCGTCCCATCCTCCCTGCACCAGCGCCTCACGGCGGTTGCTGAGCTCGAGCGTCTGTTGCCAGAGGGTCTCCATACCGGTCATCCCGGCCCCCGAGACCGACTGGTAGGACATGGCCACCATGCGGGCCAGCCCGGCGTGGTGATGGAGCGGTCCGGCGGCCATCATGAGCGTCATGGTGGTGCAGTTCGGGTTGGCGATGATGCCGTCGTTGTCGGCTGCCGCGTGGTCGTTGACGCCCGCCACCACCAGCGGAACCTCGGGCGCCATGCGGAAGGCGGAGGAGTTGTCGATGACGATCGCTCCCCGGTCCACGAAGGACTGAGCGAACTCCCTGCTCCTTCCCGCACCGGCGGAGAAGAGGGCGATGTCGATCCCCGAGGGATCGGCCGAGGACAGATCCTCCACCGTGACGTCGCCCCAGCGGGTGGTGACCACCCGGCCGGCCGACCGAGCCGACGCCATGAGACGCAACTCCGAGAGCGGGAAGTCCCGTTCCTCGAGGATCTCGATCATGGTACGGCCCACCGCACCGGTGGCGCCGACCACGGCCACGCGCGGATCAGGCATCGGCGCCGACCTCCGCCGTGATCACGGGCGGGTCGAACTCGGCGTGCAAGGCCCGTACCGCGTCCTCCACCGAGTCTCGGCTCACCACGCACGAGATCCGGATCGGGGAGGTGGAGATCATCTCGATGTTGATGTCGGCGTCGCCAAGGGCGCGGAACACCCGGGCCGCCACCCCGTGCGTTGATCTCATTCCCGCTCCCACCAGCGACACCTTGCCCACGTTGGCATCCACGGAGGAGCCCGTGGCCTCCAACTCCACGACGAGCTCGGCGGTGGCCTGGCGGGCGATCTCGATATGGGCTTCGGGGACGGTGAAGCTGAGGTCGGTGCATCCGTCCGCGCCCACGTTCTGGACGATCATGTCGACGTTCACCCGCGCGCTTGCCAGCTTCTCGAAGATGGCCGCCGCGACGCCGGGCCGGTCGGGCACTCCCCAGAGAGTCACCTTCGCCTCCGAAGTGTCATGAGCGATGCCGCTGATAATTGCTTCTTCCATCACCTTCTCCTTGACCCAGGTCCCCTCGTCCTGCACGAACGACGACCGTACGTGGATCGGGATCTTGAACTTTCTCCCCACCTCCACCGAGCGTGCCATCAGCACCCCGGCGCCCCCGGCGGCCAGCTCGAGCATCTCGTCGAAGGAGACCTCGGCGAGCTTGCGAGCGTCGGGCACCACCCGGGGATCGGCCGTGTACACCCCGTCCACATCGGTGTAGATCTCGCACACCGCCGCCGAGTGGGCCGAGGCCAGCGCCACCCCGGTGGCGTCGGCACCGCCCCCCCCCCGGGTGGTCGACGCCCTCGCATCGGGTTTGAGCCCGGGGTCGGATTCACATCTCCGCGCCCCC
>VXRE01000138.1 GCA_009838635.1 Acidimicrobiia bacterium
CGTCGAAGTCGACGTTCACCCGGTCGGCCACCGCCTGCTCGTGGCCGTACTCCATCACCAGGTTCTGGTTGAAAAAGCCGACGGTCTGCAAGCCGGGCGTGGCGGTCAGGCCGATCAGGAAGGCGTCGAAGTACTCCAGCACCTGCCGCCACACCCCGTAGATCGAACGATGGCACTCGTCGACGATGATCACGTCGTAAGACTCGATGGGCAGTTTCTCGTTGTAGGCAACCTCTACCGGACTCGTCGGAGCGATCTCGAAGCCGGTTTTCTCGTCCAGATCCTGGTCGATCGGCTCGCCTCGCAGGATGGAGTAGAGACGCTGGATGGTCGACACGTGCACCTTGGTGGCCTGCTCGTCGGCGATATCGAAGTCGGATGAGTCCAGCATCCGGGCGTTGTACAGCTCGGTGAACTTGCGTCCGTCGTCGGGTGTGTCGAAACCCTCGAACTCGCGGATGGTCTGGCGGCCGAGATTGGCCCGGTCCACCAGGAACAGCACCCTCCGGGCGGCCGTATGACGCAGGAGCCGGTAGGAGACGTTCACCGCGGTGAAGGTTTTGCCGGAGCCGGTGGCCATCTGGATCAGCGCGCGGGGCCGGTTACCACGCAGTGACTCCTCCAGGTTGCGGATGGCCTGTCCCTGGGCAGGCCACAGGCCGGTGTCGTCGAGGTCGGGGAGCAAGTGCAGCCCGCCACGGATCCCGGACACCCCGATTCCGTCCGCGTAGTCGTTCTGCCAGCGCCGCAGCGTCTCAGGCCGGTGGAAGGAAAACACCCTCCGCGAGGTGGGAACCGGATCGAGGCCAGACGTGAAGCGGGTCTCCTTCCCCGTGGACTCGTACCCGAAAGGCAGCGCACCATCGACGAGGAACGCGGGCAGTGCGTCCGGATAGGCGGTCTGGTACTTGTGGGTCTGGAACTCTACGCCGGTCAGCGTAGTGCCCTCTTTCTTTGCCTCGATGACCCCAACCGCCTGCCCGTCGACGAACAGCACGTAGTCAGCTGGCCCGGCCTCGGTCGGAGCCTCTCGGACCGCAACTCCGAGGGCGGCTGCTACAGCCGCGTGCCGGTAGTCCTGGACCTCCCAGCCACAAGCGGCCAGACGCTCGTCGATGCGGATGCGTGCCCGGTCCTCAGGCTTGACGTAATCCAGCACCGGAACAGCCCATGTCACCAGGGAAGTAGATCGCGCTCATCGCGATTGAGGGTACACCTGCCCACTGACACGTTTTCCACACAGGTTGCCGTGGCTATGGAACGCTATGTGAGTGAACCGAGGGCCGGTCGCCGCCCCTCGGTACTCGCGTTGGCCATGCCGGGCACGTGCTCTCCTCGGCTACGAGTCTCCGGGGCAGGGCGCGCCGAGGCCGAGCTTGCGGGCCTCGACCGTGGAGTCCGGCAATGCGACCTCGAGGGTGATGCATTCCGGGTCTGCTACCCACACGTATCCGGTGAAGAGCAGCCACTCCGTCTCGGACTCGCAAGGCCCGAATGTGGTCCGAAGCGAGGGACCGGAACGGCCGTAGTCGAGAGCGACCCGCTCACGGAAACCATCGGCAACCCGAAGCTCGAAAGTGGCGCCACGCCGGACGAGCAACGGTGTCTTGGCTGCGAGCCGGAGCGTCGGGTCGTCATACAAGTCGAGCGCACTCACCTGAGCTACATATCCGGCGGTCTCGCTGGTGCGTAGGGCGGCTACTCCGCCGATGATGTGGAAGTCAGGATCGACGGTGTTCAGGTCCGGTTCTGGAGGAGAGGACTCGGTGATCGTGTACTCGCACGGAACCTCGATCAGGTCGGCGACATCCGCCCGCGTGGACAGCGGCAGCGAGGATGGCTGCGTTACCGGCTGTTCCCGGAGTACGCACCCTGGCAGGAGCAATGTCATGCCCATCACCAGAAGCAGTCTCCGAAGGCGAACGCTAGGAGTCACCGCATCGCGCCTCGTAGCCAGGAGAGGGAGTCGCGCTCATCGTGATCAAGGGTACGCCGGGGTCGCGACTGAGCTTTCGTAGATCGTGACTTTGGTCAGGCCTTGGAAGGTCGGACTCGGACTGCTGCCCATCGGCCTATCTGACCGACGGTTGCCTTCGGACGGGTCTTACGGCAGGCGCGCCAGGATGGTGGTGCCCATGGCGACCACAGCTCCCAGAGTCGCCAGCCCTATCCCGGCAATCCACTGGGTCATCCGCAGCATGTCTCTGCGGAGGTCCGCCACTGCGTTCGCTATCTGTGTTTGGACTTCGCCCCTCACGGCGTCGTCCTTTGCGTCCACCAAAGACTCGGTCACTGTGGTCAAAGCGTAGCTCCCTTGTTGTCGCTGGATGGGACGTCGTGACCGTGCTGGCTGCTCGGTGGCACCTAAGAATTCATCCCAATACAGGTATAACAGTGATCGTCGACTAATTGAAGTAGCTAGTGGTCTGTCTGCGAAACAACCGGGTGTGTTCTGGCGGTCATCGGCGTCTCTCGCTGACCACTAGGAGGCACCGGCTATGCGGGCTGGGTGGTCTTCGAAGGATATGCGAGGGCTACGGCGGCGAGGGCGACCACGGCTGACACCAGGACGACCACACCGTAGGCCTCGGGAGTGCCGTCATTGAACAGGCCGACCATGGCGCTTCCGGCAGCGCCCAAGGTGAATCGGGCGAACGTGGAGAACCCGGATGCGCTGCCTGCCAGGTCGTGCGGGAACTCGTCGAGAACGCCGGCCTGGGTGCCGGGCGTGACCAGGTGGATCATGGACAGCACGACCACCGACATCGACACCACGCCGGCCAGCCCCCACAGGTCGGTCCGGGTGACCCACCAGAGCACCGTCGAGAGGGCCGCCATGCAGAAGGCGCCGACCAAGACGATTCGCCGGTACCCGATCCTCATCACGTAACGAATGTTGACTATCTGGGCGATCCAGGCACCCACTATCCCGATGCCGAAGAGCACACCGAACCACCGCTCGTCGAGGCCGTAGTAGCTGATGTATATGAACGGGGAGGCGGCGAGGAAGGCGAACAGGATGGCCGCCGCGGCGCCGCCCGCGATCGCATAGGCGACCGCGATTCGTGACCGGGTGATCGTCACGTAGCCGCGCACCGCGGTGCCCAGGTCGAGCGGGCGGCGGTCCTCGGGGGGAAGGGTTTCCGGCAGCCGGTACCAGACGGCGATGAAGATCAGGCCGCCGACGATGCCCAGTGCCACGAAGATGGCGCGCCAGCCCCACGCCAGGAGGAGCAGTGCGCCCAGGAACGGGGCGATTATCGGGGCGCCGAGGATGATCACGGTCAGTATCGACATGGCCCGCGCCAAGGCGTCGCCCGAGAGAAGATCGCGGAACATGCTCCGGGCGATCGCTATCGCTGTCCCGCCGCAGGCCGCCTGAGCCAATCGCAGGCTGATCAGCATCTCGACCGAGCCGACCGTCGCTATCGACAGGCTCACCAGCGAGTAGACGACCAGCGATCCGAGGACCAGCCTGCGCCGGCCCATCGCGTCGGAGATGGGGCCGAAGACGACCGGTCCCAGTACGAGGCCGAACAGGAAGGCGGTGACCGACATCTGCGTCATCCCGTCGGATGCGTCGAGCGAAGAGGCGATCTCCGGTAGCGCCGGTAGGTACGTGTCGATGGAGATGGGACCCAGCGAGGCGACCAGACCCAGGATCAGATAGAGGCCGATGCCCAGGTTGGATGGCGGCGAGCTGGAGTCGCGGGGTTCGCTCAGGTTGGCCACAGTTCCGGCGGTCGCCTCGAGACAGCCGTCTACCAGCGAGTGCCTTGGCCGGTGACCTCTTCGACGGGGAGGGCGATCGGGAGGCGGGAGCGGATCCACTCATCCTGGGCGCGGGTGACGTGGGTTGGGAAGTGGGTGCGCATGACCTTCCTGACGTGCTCGTGGGCCCGTTCGGCCGCGTTCTTGGCGCCGAGTTCGCGCCAGTCGTCGGGGCTGTTGCGATCACCGATCACCGGGTACACGTACTCGCGCTGCATCAGGTGAAGGGTCTGATCGCTACCCAGGAAGTGGCCCGGCCCCGAAATCGTCTCGCGGATCACGTCCATGGACAGGGTGGAGTCGTCGATGTCGACTCCCCGGATGGTGCGGTTGGCAGATCCGAGCATGTCGTTGTCGATCACCAGGGCCTCGAGGGAGAAGGCGAGCAGGGAACCCAGCATCCCGGCCGACTCGTAGACCAGGTTGGCCCCGGCCTGTCCGGCCAGGACGGTGGTGATGCCCTTCTCGTACCCGGCCTGGTTGTCCGGGAGCTTGGAGTCGGCCATGCCGGCGGCCACCCCGGACGGCAGGCCCAGCCAGTTGGCCACCTGTGCCGCGGCGGCGTTCAGTACCGCCTCCTCGCCCGAACCTCCGCTCATGGCGCCCGTACGCAGGTCGGAGACGAAGGGCCAGAGCCCCATCACGCAGGGATGCCCGGGGGAGATCAGGTTCACGCTGGTCAGCCCGGCCAGGCACTCGGCCAGCGCCTGGACCAGCGATCCGCCGAGGGCTGCGGGTGACGTGGCGCCCGCCTGCCCGGCCGACAGCAGGTTGATCGGCATTCCGGTCGCGATCTGGGCGACCATGGCCTCGGTCGACTCGTAGGCGAAGCGCAGCGGAGGCACCACGAAGGTGTTGTTGACGCACACGAAGGGACGTTTCCGGAACTCACCCTCCCCGCCCAGCACGTAGTCGTACATCTCCACCACCTCGTAGACGTGCTCCGGGCGGAAGAACGAGGTGCCCTGCGGCTTGTCGGTTCCCATCATCGTGGCGTAGGCGGTGTTGATGTCGACTTCCCGGGAGGTCTCCAGGTCCCGGGTCACCATGGTGCGCAGGAAGAAGTGGATGTGCTCGAGCGTGTTGTTGAGACGGGCGGCATCGTAGAGGTCGACGGTGGTGCTGGGACGGAAGGTCCGCTCGTGGTAGTCGAGCATCAGCACGGCGGCGCCGGCCGTCCCGTAGTGGACCTTGTTACCCGACAACTCGATGCTCTTGTCCTCGTCGATCCCGTGCCACACCCATTCCTTGGCGGCCACATCCTCCACGATCCGCTTCACCACGGAGCGGGGGTAGTGCAGCCGGTTGTTTTCGTCCAGGTGACCCCCGGCGGCGGTGACGGCTTCGGTGAACTCGGGTATCGGATCGCCCATACCCACGTCCTCGATCAGCTCGAGAGCAGCGTCGTACACCCGCTCCATGTCGGACTCGGTCAGGGGCCGGTAGGCGCCTCCGCTCTGGCCGGGCCGTACCGCCCGCTCGTCCTCGGTGGGGCCGGCCCGGCGCGCCGCCACCCGGGCGGCCCGTCCTCCTGCGCGCCTGCGGCGGGCCAATTCAGGCTCGCAACCGCTCGCTGCGGGGATCCCAGACCGCTTCGGCCAGCACCGTGGCGGTCCGGCGGCGGTTCATGACCCCCACCTCGAAGGTCGATCCTGGGGCTTCGAACTCTGGGGCCACGTAGGCGAACAGGATGCTGCGGCCAACCGAATGGGCCCAGGCCCCGCTGGTCGTGATCCCCATGATGCTCTCGCCGTCGTAGGTCGGCTCGTTGCCCAGGCAGTCGGCGTCGCCGCCGTCCAGCTCTGCGTACACGAGCACCATGCTGAGCGGCTCGGCCTGTTCACGCCGGGCAACGGCGGCGTCCTTGCCCTGGAAGTCCTTGCCGTAGTCGACGAAGCGACCGAGCCGGGCCTCCACCGGGGTGATCTCGGTGGTGAGCTCCGAGCCGTGCGCCTTGTAGGCCTTCTCGATCCGCATCACGTTCATCGCCCGGCTGCCGAAGTCGACGATCCCGTACGGGGCGCCGGCCTTGTGGATGGCCTCGTACGCCTCCACCATGTGTTCGAGGGGCATGTGCAGCTCCCAGCCCAGCTCACCTACATAGGAGACCCGGAGAGCGATGCAGGGGGCGCTGGCCACCTCGATCTCCTGCCCGGTGAGCCAGCGGAAGTTCCGGTTGGAGAGGTCGGCGCCGGTCAGGCCGGCCAGGACCTCCCGGGAACGGGGTCCGGTGACGGCCAGGATGCCGGTCCGGTCGGTGACGTCGGTCACCGTCACTCTCTCACCGTCCCGGATGTGGGAGGTCAGCCAGTCGAAGTCGTGCCATTGGGCCGTGATCGCCGAGTTGAGGTAGAAGCGCTCCGGTCCCAGCCGGGTGATCGTCATCTCCGACTCGATGCCTCCCAGGGTGGTGAGCATGTGGACCAGCCTGATCCCGCCGTCCCGGGCGGGCAACCGGTTGGCCGACAGGCGGTCCAGCAGGGCGGCGGCGTCGGGTCCGGCCACCTCGAACTTGGCGAAGGCGGTGAGGTCGGCGACCCCGACCCCTTCCCGGATGGCCCTCACCTCGGCGCCCACCTCGTCATGGGCGGAGGAGCGGCGGAAGGAGTAGACCTCCGCGTCGGGGGAGAAGTACATGGCCCGTTCCCAGCCCCACACCTCCTGCCATATCGCACCCTTGGCGTCCAGGATGTCGTAGAGGGGCGTCTTCTTCATCGGGCGTCCCGCGTCCCGGTACTCGTTGGGCATCCGTACCTGGTACATCTCGTGGAACTCGTCGATCGACCGCTCGTGGGTGTAGCGGCCGGGGGCGTACGGGCCGAACCGGCGGGGATCCATGTTGGCCACGTTGATCTCGGTCTGGCCGTGGACCATCCACTGCGCCAGGTACTTGCCGGCCCCGGGACCTTGGGTGATGCCGATCGAGGCGCCGGCGCAGTACCAGTAGTTGCGTAGCCCCGGCGCCGGTCCCATCAGGTAGCCGGCGTCGGGAGTGTGGGTGATCGGTCCCGACACGACCTGCTTGATGCCCGCGCCGGCGAAGCAGGGGAGCCGCTGGGCGGCGAAGTCCAGCCACGGAAGCAACCGGTCCAGCTCCACCGGGGTGAGATGGAAGGTCAGGTCCCAGTCGATCCCCCCGACCCCGTACTCCTTCGCGTCGGCCCGCTCGTAGGGCCCGATGATGAGGCCGTCGTGCTCCTGGCGGTAGTAGCAGGAAGCCCGCGGGTCGCGTACCACCGGGTGCTCGGTCTCCAGCGCGGCCACCTCTTCGATCCGCTCGGTGACCAGGTACTGGTGGATCACCGACTCGATGGGCACGTCGAGACCCACCATCGCGCCGAGTTGCGGGGTGTAGGAGCCGGCCGCGTTGACCACGTGCTCGGCCACGATGCGGCCCTTCTCGGTGATGACCTCCCACCTCCCGTCAGGTAGCAGGTTCATGTCTGTCACGCGGTTCTTGCGGCTGATCTCGGCCCCCAGCCGGCGGGCGCCGATCGCCATCGTGTTGGTGGCGGCAGAGGGATCGGTCCAGCCGTCTCCTGGGGTCCATATGCCCAGCTTGATGTCCGGCTCGACATCGAGAAGGGGCGCCACCTCCGTGATCTCCGACGGCCCGAGGAGGTGGCATTCCACTCCGATGTAGTCCAGGATGCCCTTCACGTAGTAGAACCAGTCGACCTCGTTGTCGTACCGGGCCAGGCGTACCGCTCCACACCCGTGCCATCCCGAGTGCATGCCGGTCTCCTGCTCGATCACCTTGTATAGATCGGCGGTGTCCCGGTGGACCTTGGCCATGTTGAGGTCGCCGATGAAGTGGGGGATCAGTCCGGCCGCGTGCCAGGTGGACCCGGAGGTGAGCTCGTCCTTCTCGATCAGGATCGTGTCGGTCCAGCCTTCGTGGGCGAGGAAGTAGAGGAGGCCGACGCCCATGGCGCCGCCGCCGACGATCGCTACTCGGACCTCATCTCGCATGCTCGCCCTCCGGCGAATCCGGCGTGTATGTGGGATCCCCGACACACTGTGAATTGCGGGCTCTACGGTACTCGCTGAACGGACGAGGATAGTTCTTCATAGGGGTCCTATTGGCTCCGTCTGTCCGTGCGGCGCCTTACCGGAAGTTGCGGCTCCGGAGAGGGTCGGTTTCTATCGGGACGAAGTCATGGGCCACCAGGTTGGTCACCCCGTCCCGGTATTCGAGGCGGCCTTCGATGATCAGGCCGGGATGGCGGCGGGCGGTCTTGTGGCGCCGGCTCCAGATTTCGGGTAGCACCACCACGTTCATCAGGCCGGTCTCGTCCTCCAGATTGAAGAAGATGACGCCCCTGGAGGTGGACGGGCGCTGCCGGTGGGTGACCACCCCTCCCACCTTGATCCGGGTCCGGTTCTCCCGTATGGCCAGCGCCTCGGCTATCGGAACGCACCCGGCCCGGTCCAGGGCCGGGCGGGCGAAGTGCATGGGATGGCGGACCGACACCCCGGTCGCCCACAGCGAGGCCTGGTGAGCCTCCCGGTCGCTCATCGGCGCCAGCGGGGGCGGGTCCGGATCCGGCGCCAGCGGCAACCGTTCGGGTCCGGTACCGGCCAGGGCGCCTGCCATCCACAGACTTTGACGGGGGGTAACCCCGAACGATCCGAAGGCCCCGGCGACGGCCAGCCCCTCCATGGCGTCCGCCGGCAAACCGGTCCGGTGGGCGAAGTCGGGCAGGTCGGTGAACCCTCCGCCGACCTGGCGGGCCGCCAGGATCCGCCGAGCTTCGACCTCCCCCAGATTGCGCACGCTGGACAGGCCCAGCCGGGCCGCCACCGATCCCCGGATCGGGTCGTCCACCGGGCCTCTTCCCCGGCGCCAGACCATGCCGTAGTGCTCCGCCACATCGTCCTCGTCACACGGGTAGGGCTCGATGGTGCTCTCCTCCAGCGAGAGGTTCACGTCCGGGCCGAGGACGACCGCCCCGTGACGGATAGCGTCCTGCACCAGGCTGTTGGGGGAGTAGAAGCCCATCGGCTGGGCGTTGAGCAGACCGACCAGGAACTCGGCGGGATAGTGGTAGCGCAGCCAGGCCGACATGTAGACGATGTAGGCGAACGACACCGAGTGGCTTTCCGGGAAACCGAACGAGGCGAACCCCTGCAGCTTCTCCCAGATCTCCTCGGCGGCGGCGCCGGTCACCCCCTTGGTCCGCATCCCCCCGAATACCTCCTCTCGCAGCTTCTCCATCTCCTCGTCCGACCGCTTGTGGGTCATGGCGGCCCGGAGCCGATCCGACTGCCCTCCGTCGAAACCGGCGCACACCCGGGCCAGTTCCATCAGCTGCTCCTGGAACACCGGCACTCCCATGGTGCGCTCCAGGATCGGCTCGGCCAGCGGATGGGGATACCGCACCGGCTCCTCCCCGTTCCGCCGCCGCAGGTAGGGATGGACGGAAGCGCCCTGGATGGGGCCGGGACGGATCAATGCCACCTCCACGGCCAGGTCGTAGAAGGTGGCGGGTTTCAGCCTGGGCAGGGTCGCCATCTGCGCCCGTGACTCCACCTGGAAGAGCCCCACGGTGTCGGCGTTGGTGAGCATCTGGTAGATAGCCGGCTCCTGGGGGAGGTCGGCCAGGTCGACCCGCCGCCCGTGGGCTTCCTCCACGGTGTCCACCGCCATATGCAGGGCGCTCAGCATGCCCAGTCCCAGCAGGTCGAACTTGACGATCCCCATGGCGGCGCAGTCGTCCTTGTCCCACTGCAGGACGGTGCGGTCCTCCATGCGCCCCCATTCGATCGGGACCACCTTCCAGAGGGGCCGGTCGGCGATCACCATGCCGCCGGAATGGATACCCAGATGCCTGGGGAACCCGTCGAGGCGCCGGCAGATGTCGTAGACCAGGTCGGCGGTCAGCCCGGCCGGCAGGGGCTCTTCGAGCGGCAGCTCGGCCGGGGAGTGGGTGTCCACGTACCTGGTCAGGCCGTCGGTCTGGGCCGAGGTGAAGCCGAAGGTCTTGGCCACGTCCCGCAGCACCGACCGGGCCCGGTAGGTGATCACGTTGGCGACCATGGCCGCCCGCTCCCGCCCGTACCGGCGGTAGCAGTACTGGATCACCTCCTCCCGGCGTTCCGATTCGAGATCCAGGTCGATGTCGGGAGGCCGGCCCCGTTCATCGGACAGGAACCGTTCGAACGGCAGTCCCAGCCGGAGGGGGTCGACCCGGGTGAGGCCCAGGCATCGACATACCGCCGAATCGGCCCCGGAACCACGGATCTGACACATGATGTCCTGGGACCGGGCGAAGTTGACGATGTCCCACACCACCAGGAAGTAGCCCGGGAAGCCCAACCGCTCGATGACGGCCAGCTCGTGCTCCAGCCGGTCGATCGCTCTGCGGTCGATCTCCCCGGTCCGCCCGGAGGCGGGATAGGCCTGGCGAGCCCCTCGAATAGTGAGATGGCGCAGGTAGTCCATCTCGGTGGCGAAGCCGTCCGGAAGCGGGAAGTCGGGTAACCGGGGGGCCACCAGCTGCAGGTCGAAGGCAAGCTCCCGCCCGAGGTGGGCGGCCCGTTCCACCGCTCCCGGATAGGTCCGGAAGCGGGCGGACATCTCCGCCGGAGTCTTCAGGTGGCGCTCATCGGTGTCGGGCCGGAAGCCGTTGTGCTCGGTGAGCGGCCGCCGCCCTCCGATCGCGGCGAGGACATCGGACAGGTCGGCGTCCCGGCGGTCGGCGTAATGGACGTTGTTGGTGGCCACCACCGGCAGGTTCAACCTGGCGGCCACCTCCCACAGCAGGTCGTTGCGCCGATCGTCCTGCGGCATCCGGTGATCCCAGATCTCGATGTGGAAACGCTGCCCGAAGGCTTCCCGGAGGCGGGAGGCTTCCCTCAGAGCCGCTTCCCGATCCCCTTGCCTTGCCGCGCGGGGGACCGCCCCCTGCCGGCATCCGCTCAGCGCCACCAGGTCTCCTCCACCGGCCGCCTCGGCCAGGTCCTGCCACCGATACAGAGGGCGGCCCTTGGCGCCCCGCAACTGCGCTCTGGAGACCAGGTGGGCAAGCCGGGCGTACCCCTCGGGGGACGAGGCCAGCACTACCAGGTGCTCGGGCTCGAACCAGGCGCCCGTCCGGGTGCGGTACTTTCGCCCGGCCCGCTTCGGCTCCTGCTTACCGGCCTCCCAGCGGCGGGCATCGTGGCGGCCGGCTCTGTCGAAGGGCGAGACCGGCTCTTCATCGCTGTCGGACAGGTAGTCCGGGGGGCAAAGCGAGAGCTCCACCCCGTACACGGCCGGCAAGCCGGCCCGCCGGGCCGCCTGCCAGAACCGCACCAATCCGTAGAAACCGTCGTGATCGGTGACGGCCAGCGCCTCGTAGCCGAGCTCGGCGGCTCGCTCCACCAAGGCCTCGGGGTGTGAGGCGCCGTCCAGGAACGAGAAGTTGGAATGGGCATGCAGCTCGGCGTAGCGGTGCTCAGTCATAGACGCCCACCACGAAAGTCCGGCCACCGGTCGCCCGGCATAGCATGGCGCCGGCCGAGGTGACGATCTGGTACAGGGCGCTCGGCTCTTCCTCGGCCCACCACTCGCCCAGCCTCCGCCACGGACCCGCCCAGGCCAGCACCGGCTCCCATCGGGTGGAGAGGCGCACCCGAGTGGGGACCTCGGCGTCCCATTCCACCTCCAGCCGCCGGGGACGGGATGGAACCAGGCTGGGGGAGGGCGCCGGAACCTTTCCGGGCCAAGGTGAGGCGGGAGAACGGGTCGGCTCGGCAAAATCCTCACCCCATCGGGCCCACTGCACCCGCTCTGCCGGGTCCCTTCCACCCTGGGGACGGGCCCGGAGAACCGAGTCGGGACCCAGGATGGTCCGGGTCCGCTCCAGCGCTCGTTCGGCTTCGATCCGGACTTCCCTTTGCTCGAACAGGTCCGGCTGGTAGCCGTCGTCGGACAGGGCGGTGGGTGACAGCTTGAGACGGGTCAGCCCGTCCGTGATCCCTCCCGTCTCGATCCAGGCCCGGAGTTGCCACCACACCCGTTCGGCCAGTGCCCGGGTATCGAACGGCTCGGCACTGCGCCACACCCGTGACCGGATCGCCCCGTCGGCGGCCTCGGCTTCCACCTCCACTTGGTAGGGGGCGACCCGATGCCTATCCAGTAGGACCATGAGGTTCCCGGCCAGGCGGCGGGCCATGAAACCCACCTGCTCGACCAGCATCAGAGGTTCTTCGAAACTGGCCTCTACGGTCAGATCGTCTGGGATGCGGCGCGGCAGGACCGTCCGATCCTCGCCGCCGGCCAGACGATGGGCCTCCAAGCCCCGGGGACCGAACCGGGAGGCCACCGCATGGCGGGGCAGGGCCGCCAGTTCACCCAGGGTGGTCACCCCCAGCCAGCGGAACGTGGCGACCAACTCGTCGACCTCCAGAGCGGAGATGTCCAGGCCGGACAGGAACGCCTTCTCGTCCTTCACGATCAGCGTCGGGTGGCCAGATCGGGCTGCCCAGTAGGCGGCGAACGGACCGTTAGCCACTCCGAAATGCCCTCCGGGCGCCAAGGGCTCCAATGTTGCGGCTATCCGGCGCACCAGGGCGCGCTCGCCGCCGTAATAGCGGACCGCCCCGTCGATAGGGACGAACACCCAGCCCGGCTCGACCACCTCCACCCTGGGTATCAGATCCTCGATGGCGTCGAGAATCGGCTCGAAACGGGTGGCTTCGGTGGCAGGGTCGCGCGCCAGGACCAGGGCCGAAGGGCAGAGCGCCTCGGCCGATCGGCGGGTCATGCCCACCTCTATACCCGCTTCTATCGCCCGATCATTGGCGGCCGCCACCAGGGGACGGCCGTCCCGGGTCCCCACAACGAAGGCCGCCCTATCCGACGGACCGTCCGATCTGCGGAGTAACCAATCGGGAAACCACACGCACAGGACGCGCGCCATCGTCCTCCACCTCCACTACTTGATACCGGCCCGCAGCCCCCTTGCCTGACAGCTCGACCACCAGGGTGCGCCCACCCAGGCTGCCGTGTCCCTCCTGGGCGCCGGCCCACTCGACCCGGACCGCCCGCACCCGCAGGAAAGCCATTCCGGAGGGGACCCTGCCTGCCAGAGGATTCAGGATCACGGTGGCGTTGCGGGCCCGGGCCTTGGCGCCGAGGCGCCGCAGCAGGCCTTCCCCGACACCTCGGGGAACCTCGGCGTAGATCGCTTTCACGCCGTCAAGCAGGACGGCCAGCACCCTGGACCATTGGTGGGCGTCATCGCACCGCACCACCGTCAGATGGTCGGGATCGATGCCGACCTCCCATGCCGCCAGCGGGCATAGCCATCCCCGAACGTCCACCACCACCTGGCGAGAGGCCGAGGCCGCCGACAGCATGGAAAGGCCGATCCGGGTCAGCCCCGACCCGGTGGGGCCTTCCAGGCCGATCACCCGTCCTGGATGCACCGGCAGGGCGGCGACATCCGCAGGCGCCGGTCCATCGGGCGCTGCCTTCAAGATGCTTGCGGTCATGCTCCCCGCTTTCGAGCTCGTTCGTTTCCTCGCGCTCTCCGTCCGGGAAAGGGCGTATGACTATACCCGAACATACGTTCGCTTGCCAATATAGGATGGAGGTGTGACGGCCGGATCTGAAACGGACGCACCGGGTGACGAGCGAGCCTTGCTGGCGCCCTGATTCGTTAGTTCGTTATCCTCGGCCCGCGACGACGAGAACGCGAAAAACGCCGAGACCCGGCCTCCCCGGCGGGCCCATCCCCCAGCC
>VXRE01000072.1 GCA_009838635.1 Acidimicrobiia bacterium
GGGTTGAGGTTCTACGAGCCGCCGCCCTCGGAGCCGTGACCCTCTCCTCTTCCCTCGCCTGATCCTTCGGAGCCCTCGCCGGCCCCTTCGCCTCCGGTGCCCTGGTCGGATCCTTGGTTGCCCACTTCGGCGTGGGCGACCCAGGTGTCGAAGGGTTGGGTGGTGGCGTCCAAGCGCACGTCCACGATCTCTCCGGGTGCTAGGTCGATGGGGGCTGTGGGTCCGAGTTCCACTCCGTTGGAGAGGTGGATCTCGATCCGGACGTTCTTCAGGGTGGTGTTGGTGGTGTTCTCCACCGTCCCAATGAAGGCGTTGGCTGCCGGGTCGTAGTTCATGATGAGCCTTGACCCGGCCCGGACCTGGTCGAAGGTGTCGTTGAGTCCGTACTGGGTGGTGTTCTCCTCACCGCCTCCGGCACCGGTCTCCGTACCCTCGCCGCCCCCTTCGGTTCCTTCAGGACACTCGCCGGTCCCTTCAGCGCCGCCGGCTTCCCCGACCTCCGCATGGATGGCCTGCTGTGTCTGCTGATCGCCGCCTTCGCTCCACACGATGGCGCCTGTCCCCAGGACCAGCGCTCCCGCCAGCCCCAGAGCCATGAGCTTCTTCCTCATGATCTTCTCCTTTCATCACTGAGGGTTCGATTACTGATCAGCATCTTTCGACCCCAACCTGTGAATCACCTGAAGGCCAGGTGGGAAACATCTGAGAATCCATCCGGGACCGGCCCGGCGACGTGCCGATGCGGGCTAGGCGATGCGAGGAAGACGAGTCCGGCCACCGCAGCGGCTCTATGTGATGAGGCCGCGCCATTCCGTGGGTTTCGGGCGCCGCCTCGTGATGCGGAGGCCCCGGTGCTATCCGCAACAGCCAAGACTCCCAGCACGCGCACACCTGACAGGCGCAGACCGACGGTATTCATCGGACATCGGGACCTCCGCGAACCGGGGAGCCAGTCCATCCACGATTCCAGCGAGGTTTCGCCCCTCAGCCAAGGATTTTGCCCCTCTCACCAGCGCTTTCGCGAACTGCCCGGTAGTGTCGCGTATAGAGACCCTGGCCGGTTCGCGACCACTCGGATCCCAGGTCTTCTGAATCCGGCGAAAGGAAGAAGAGATGAGACGAACCTCGCTAGCGCTCCTGCTTGCTGCGCTCCTGGTGGTTTCTGCATGCGGGTCGGAGGAGGAGGCCGACACTACGGCTGCTGCTCCCCAGACCACAGCGGCGCCGCAGACCACGGCTGCGCCACCTGCCACCGAGGCTCCTGCAGAGGAAGCACCCACTACCACCGCTGCTCCGACCACAACAACCGCGACCACCCAAGCCGAGGAACCGATGGAACCGGTTACGGTCACGTTGTACGTCGGGGGCGTCACCAGCAGCGCGCCGCAGGATTACGCGGCTCAGGCGCAAGGGTTCTTCGAAGCGGCGAACATTGACATCGAGGTCGTGGCGCTGGACGGAACGTCCCAGGCGGTTCAGGCCGTGGCAGCCGATCGGAGCGGATTCGCCTACACCCAGGGCAGCATCCTGGACGAGATGCTGATAGCCGACCGGAACCCGGATGCGCCCCCGCTGATCGCCATATCGGCCGGCGCCATGCGCAATCCCGTTGCTCTCATGTTCCTGGAGGGGAAGGGGATCAGCGCTCCGGCTGACCTCCTCGGGAAGACGATCGCCGTTCCGCAGGGCAGCCTGTCGGCCCTGTACCTCGATGTGTTCCTGGAGGTCCAGGGAATCTCGAAGGACGACGTCACCATCCAGAACATCGGGTTCGGCGCCCTGAATCCGGCATTGCTCACCGGGCAGGTAGATGCGATCGTTGCCTTTGCCAGGGCGATCGCCAGCCTCTCGATCGTCGCTCCCGAGCAGGGGGACACCATCGGAGCCTTCCTGTTCGCCGAGTTCGGCATCGCGGCGCCGATGACCGGCGTGGTGATCCAGAAGCGCCTGCTGGACGAGCACCCCGACGTGGCGAGGGCCATCGCCGAGGTCACGACCCGTTCGCTGCATTTCTGCGCCGTCAACGCGGAGGAGTGCGTCACGGACTTCATCACCATCAACGACGGCCGCGACTTCGACCAGACGCTGGCGGAGTGGAAGGTGGCTCTGGAGGCCCAGTACGGGATCGACCCCGAGGAAGCCGCCGGCATGGATCCGCTCGCACTGGGGTGGTTCGACCCTGACCTCATCGCCGAGACTTTGCCGTCGCTGCGGCTGCTATTCGAGATAGAGATGGACTTCGACCCGACGACCCTGTACACGAACGAGTTCGTAAGCGAACCGTAGGAGCCAGGGGGTTGGCTCGCAGTAGCACGAAGGTCGGCCGCGACCTGTCCTCGCTGACGGGTCGCGGTCTCTCCTTCCTCTCATTCGTTCTCGGCCTCGCTCTCTGGGAAGTGCTGGTTGACGTACTCGAGATTCCGAGGTTCCTGTTCCCACCCCCGTCACAGGTGTTCCAGATCTACTTCACCGGGGACATCCGGTGGCTGGACCACACTCTGGTTACCCTTCGTTCGGCCGTAACGGGGTGTGCCATCGGGGTGGCATTCGGCTTCCTGCTGGCGGTGCTGATAACGGTGTCGGAAATGCTCAGCAGGATCGTGATGCCCTACGTGGTTGCGCTCCAGGTGCTGCCCAAGGTGGCGATCGCTCCGATTCTCTACGTCATGCTCGGCTTCACCAACACCTCACGCGTCATCCTGATCGTGATCCTGACGTTCTTCCCGATCGTCATCAACGTGAGTACCGGCTTGAGTTCCGTGGACAGGAACCTGGTCTACCTTCTCAACTCCCTGGGGGCCGGAAACGTGAGGGTGTTCTACAAGGTGCGCCTCCCCAACTCCCTGCCGTATTTCTTCGACGGGCTGCGGATCGCCGTATCCGGGGCTCTGGTGGGGGCGATCGTCGCCGAGTTCGTCAGCTCGAACGAGGGACTCGGGTTCCTGATCCTGAACTCCCAGTACACGTTCAACACCACGGCCGCCTTCGGAGCCTTCGTCATACTCACCATCCTCGGCTTGGCGCTCTACGGAGGCGTGGTGTTCCTCGGGCGACGCCTGATGCCCTGGTACGAACGCGTATGACCTCGGCGCGCGTCGTAGTGATGGAGGGGGTGGGCAAGCGCTACCCGACGGCCAAGGGCGAGGATGTGGATGCGGTGGCCGACGTGTCGTTCGAGGTTCGTAGGGGGGAGACCCTCGCCATCGTCGGGCCCAGCGGCTGCGGCAAGAGCACCCTGCTCAGGTTGATAGCCGGAGTAGACAGTCCGACCGAGGGGACGATCGAGCGGGAACGCTCTGACGGTCGCTTCGTGGTCGGGTACGTCTTCCAGGAGTCGAGCCTGATGCAGTGGAGGACGGTGTACGACAACATCAAGCTTCCGCTGGAGGTCGTCAAGGACGGAGGGTCGACGGACAACGTGGACGATCTCATCAGGATGATCGGGATGAAAGGCTTCGAGAACTCCTACCCGATCGAGCTGTCGGGCGGGATGCAGCGGCGGGTCTCGCTGGCACGAGCCTTCGTGCATGGGCCGTCGATCGTGCTGATGGACGAGCCGTTCACCGGCGTGGACGAGTTGACCAAGGAAGCCCTCCAGCACGAGCTGGGCACGATGATCAGGGACCTGGGCGCGACCGCGATGCTGGTCACCCACGACATCGAGGAGGCTGTATTCCTGTCCCACCGCATCCTCATAATGTCGCCGAGACCGGGTTCGATCGTGGCCGAGGTGCCGGTGGATCTGCCCCCTGTCCGGGATCCGTCCATGCGGACCAGCATCGACTTCTTCGCCACGGCCAAGGCGGTGCGCGAGAAGTTGCTCGAGATGCATGTCGGGAACGTCCGCCCATCGGAGTGAGCGGCCTTCAGGAAACGGAACCGCCAACCCCGAAGTGCGGCAACACCTGTTTCGCGAACGGCACGATCACCTTCTCGTGCTCCCCCTCGGACCGCGGTGCGGAAAAGCATCTCAGCCAGATCTCGTCGATCCCCATCGAGGTGATCTCCCGGATCTTCCTGATGCAGTCATCGGCGGTCCCGGCCACCGAGAAACGCTTGATGACCTCGTCCGTCAGGTGTTCCCGGTCCCTGTAAGCGGTCTCGAGTCCCTCACGTCCCGACTCCCGGCACCGGATGAGGAAACGTGGCAGTTGTTCGCCGAACCCGTCGAAGATCGTGGTATAGGTATCCGGGGAGGTATTGACGAGGGCCTGGGTCACGAAGGGCCGCACGTTCTCCACGGCCTGGCGGCCGTCGTCCGAGATCGAAGTGTAGGCCCAGGACACCAGCCGGATATCCTCGAGGCGCCGCCCGGCCTTGCGGGCTCCCCGCCGGACGAGTCCGATCGCGTACTCGAGCTGTTCTCTCGACACGTAGGCGGCGATCACCGCTCCGTCCGCCAACTCGCCGGCGAGCTCCAGGTTCATCGGACTCCGGGTGGCGACGAGGATCGGGATGTCCGGCCTCACGTCGATGTTCAGGCGTGCGTCCGACAGCTTGAAGATGCTGCCGTCGAAATTGACGGTCTCCCCGCTGAAGAGCGACCGGGTCATGATGATGGTCTCGCGCAGTGCCTGATTGACCCGGCGACGCTTGAGGTGCAGCTGCGGGAAGCCCGACCCGCCTGCTCCGAGTGTCAGGAGGGCCCGGCCTCCCGACAGTTCGTCCAGGGTCGCGACAGCCAGCGCGGTCATAGCCGGGATCCGGGTGTACGGGTCGGCCACGCACGGCCCGACGTTGATCCGGCTGGTGGCCATCGCGTCGGCGGCGAGGGTCACGAAGACGTCCTTCTCGCCGGCGAACCTCTGATCGGCATGTACGAAGCTGTCGAACCCGAGTTCCTCGGCCATCCTGGCCACCGACGTGATCTTCTCGAGCGGCTCGACCGGGGCCATCCCCACACCGAAGGAAACCATCGGACTCCTATCCTTCACCTGCAGCAAGCACCTCGCCGGGCCGGCTCCCGGTGTGGCTGCCCTGCTCGACTACCTGCTGCCCGTTGACGATCACGTAGGGGATCCCCGCGGGAAACTCGCGAGGATTCTCGAAGGTCGCCTGATCGGCCACGGTGCCGGGGTCGAAGATGGTCAGGTCCGCATACCATCCGGGCCGGATGCGGCCTCGTTGCTCGAGCCCGAAGTGCTCGGCGGGCAGGGAGGTCATCTTCCGGACCGCTTCTCCGACGGGCAACAGCTTCCGGCCGCGGACGAAGTCTCCCAACACCTTCGGGAAGCATCCGTAATTCCGGGGATGGGGGTAGTAGTCGGCGGCCAGCTTGCCGTGGGGGGCGACAGCCGACCCGTCGCTCGCCACCATGACCAGAGGGTTCACGAAGATCCTCTCGATGTCGTCCCGCTCGAGCGTGTGGAACACCATGCTCACCCGCCCGCTCGACGTCTCGAGCATGCTCACGGCAGTCTCGAAGACCCCTTCTCGGCGCTCTTCGGCGATGCGGGCGAGGCTCTTCCCCTCTAGCAAGGGGTCGGGCCCGTATTCGGAGACTGTCATCCTGTCGCCGCCGCCCCGCAACGCCAGCGACTTGGAGAAGGCACTCTCGATGTCCGCCCTCAGCGCGGCATCGGCCGTTCGTGACAGGAAGGCTTCGACGCCACCCTCCTGGCACCACTGGGGGAACAGGACGAAGATGGTGCTGCTGGTGGCGTCGTACGGGTACTGGTCGCCCAAGACGTCGACACCCTGTTCACGGGCTTTCTCGATTGCCGCGAGCGCTCTCCCGCTCTTACCCCACACATCGGCCCCGAGTGCCTTCAGATGGGAGATCTGCACCCGTACGCCGGCACCGTGTCCGATCGCCAGGGCCTCGTCGATAGCGTCGAACCAGTCCCCGTTGTCACCCTCGCTCCGGATGTGGCTGGCGTACACGCCTCCGTATTCGCCGACGATCCGGGCAAGCTCTATGAGCTCCCCCCGGCTTGCGTATCCGCCGGGGACGTACCTGAGGCCCGAGCACATTCCCCGGGCTCCGCTGCGCATAGCCTCACGGACGTGGTCCCTCATGGCCTCCAACTGGGCCGGGGTGGGCTCGGCCTGGCTGAACCCCATGACCGCCATCCGGACCGTGCCCTGGGCAACCATCGGCACCACGTTGACGGCAGGATCCACGGATCGGACCCGATCGAAGTACTCGCCTACCGTCTTCCAGTCGACCTCGATGCCGAACCGTCCCACCCGCTCGGCAATGTCCGCCTGCGCATCCCCGACGGCGGGAGCCAGACCCATCCCGCAGTTCGGGAAGACCTGGGTGGTCACGCCTTGGCGGACCGCGCTCTCGGCTCTCGGGTCGACCAGGATGGTGATGTCCGAGTGGGTGTGCGCGTCGACGAAACCGGGAGCCACGATCAGTCCGGTGGCGTCGATGCGCGTCCGGCCCTCGTCGCGGTCGATCTTCCCGACTCGGACTATCCGCTCCCCGGCGACTCCGATGTCCGCCGTGTAGAGCGGCTCCCCGGAACCGTCGGCTACCCGGCCGCCGCCGATGACAAGATCCAGCATCACGCCCAACCGGCTCAGAGGACGCTGATCGCGATCTCGCCGAAGCCTTCCTTCCGCATGCGGGGCGCCTCGTGAGCCAGGGCATCCATGCCCTGGGTGATCCGGCCGACGATGTTGGTGGCCAGCGGTCCGCTCATGCCCCTGATCGCGCTGTCGCGGGCGTATATGAACCCGATGACGAGAAAGGTCCGCACGTGCCTCGGCCACGCCGGTTCCACGAAGATTGCCGGCTTGTGGTAGACGAACAGATCTCCGACGCACTGGTAGATGGTCTGGTTCTCCTCCGGGATGGGCCCTTGGGTGTCAAGCAAGGCATACACTTCCCTGCCGCTCTCCATGCTGTGAATGGCCTGGTTCCTTATCGGAAGCTGTTCTCGCAGCCAGGCGGTCGTTCTCGGGGCGGCAACCTCGTCCAACTCGGCGAAGGCTTCAATCGCCCCGAGTGCTATTCGAACCCTTGTCATCCGGCCCCGCCTGTCACTCCTCGTATCGCTTCACAACCAGCCGCTTGAGGCCCTTGTGGCGGATCTCCTCACCCTTGTTCACGAAGTCCGCAGGGAGGTCGATGAAGGTCGCGAACAGCGGCGTGACCTGAAGAGTCGGGTCCGCCTCCCGGGCCGGATCGCTTGTCGCCAGACCCAAGCCGGACGGTTCGCCATAGAAGATGGCGAACTCCGAGAGCTCCCGCTCGAACTCCGAACTGTATGCGAGCTGCTTCCCTCGGGACATCTGAGGCGCCCGCCAGAAGTAGACGACGTCTCCGGGTGCGACTACCCCGTGACTGGACGGCCCCTCGGGCGGAAGCCTGAGGATCTTGTCGCCTTGAAGATGCAGCATGATCTCGCGGCTCGCCCAGTTCGCATGGATCGACATGCCCTCCACGGGGAGGATGTCCCATACGGCATCGCACGTGCCGGGCACGATGTCTTCGTGCATTTCGGCTATCGCCGTTGTACCCTCGAGTTCGAAGACCAGCCTTCTCAAGGATCGTCCATTCTCTCGATGATCAATTCTTTCTGGCCTTCATAGATCATCGCCTCGCACGCCGTGCGAAGTTCTGCCAGACCGGAGGATATCTCGGCGAACAGGTTCACTGCTTCAGGTCCCCTCGGACCCTGCGGTCTCGTGTCGTGGTCGTACACGATCCCTATTTCGGCGGATTCCAGCCTGCCGTACGGTGAGCCCCGGTAGTAGCGAGCCGGTCGGTAGTAATAGAAGACATCGCCCGGCACGGGAATATAGGTGAGGACGTTCTCGGGTTCGAGATAGGTGTCACCCTCCAAATGGGAGCGTATCAAGTGTCCCGACCATATGTCATGGGTCGCCTTGAGACGGAGCGGGAGGAGGTCCCACAAGGCCGAGCAGGTATCGGGACAATCATCATCCAAGAGGTCGGCGACAGCGGCGGCGCCCGAACCCGGAAGCGAGATCCTGATGCGACGAGGAGAGGCCGGCAAACCCTGTGATTGGTCAGACATGCGAATGTGATGCCTCGTACTGTCGTGGGACCGGACCTCCCGAATGATCCTAAGGGGGATCTTGTAGACCCGTCAAGCAAGCAGCCTCAACAGTAGAGGAGGCGCGATTCCGTGGGATTTGGGCGCGCTCGGCGTTCCAGATCTGCCCCGTTCCCGGGCCCCGTCCCTACCCCGCCGCCAAGGGGATATCCGGCCCGGACCGGAAGCCTCCGGCCTATGCGTCCACTATCTCGACGCTGCGGTCGTCCAGCAGCGGGCGGATCTTCTTCACAGCCACTTCCGTGAAGTGCTCGGTCGCCTGGTGCGCGGCGAACGCGGCCCGGTCGACATACTTCTCCAGAAGCAGGAACCGGCGCCGATCGTCCACGCTCCTGTAGACCTCGAACGCGAGGCACCCCGGCTCCTCCAGCACCAGAGCCGTGTAGCTCCTGAGCAGGTCCGCCACTTCGCCGTCCTTGCCGGGTGCCGTCGTGTAAGTCGCCAGGACAATGGTCATGCCGTTTCCCTTCCGCTGCTGGCGCTGTCCTCGTATGAGACGATCGCCGGGACGCCCGGGATTCTATGCCGCCTCCATCCGACTGCCCGCACCGCGACGAGCGCCTTGCGGTGTTGGCTCTTGACCGAGGCGCATCCACCGAGTTGACAAGGTCCCTCAGGCCTCTAGCATATAGAAACGCTACCGTATCGTTTTGATAAGGAGGTATCTCCATGGCGAGTACGGAGCCGGTCTCGAAAGAGTCGGTCGCTTACCGGAGGCGATGGTGGACGCTCGGGGTTCTCTCGACGAGCCTTTTAATCATCGGGTTGGACAACACGATCCTGAACGTAGCCATCCCCACGCTGCAGAGGGAGTTCGGCGCCTCGGCCACGTCGCTTCAGTGGATGGTGGACGCCTACATCCTGGTGTTTGCCGGGCTCCTCCTGACGATGGGTTCAATGGGAGACCGCTACGGGCGGAGGCTTGCGCTCCAGGTGGGTCTCGTGATCTTCGGCCTGTCGAGCCTGTTCGCGGCGCAGGCGGCCTCGAGCGGCCAGCTCATCACGGCACGCGCCCTGATGGGAATCGGCGGAGCGCTCATCATGCCCTCCACCCTGTCGATCCTCACCAATGTGTTCCCGCGGGACGAGCGCGGCAAGGCTATCGGGATCTGGGCCGGGGTCTCAGGTCTGGGTGTGGGCCTCGGCCCCCTGGCCGGTGGCCTGCTTCTGGAGCACTTCTGGTGGGGGTCGGTGTTCTTCATCAACATCCCTATCATCATCGTGGCGCTGGTCGCTGGGGTCCTGGTGGTGCCCGAGAGCCGGGATCCGCACCCGGTCCCGCTGGACATCCCGGGTGCGGTGCTGTCCATATCGGCGGTGACGATCCTGGTGTTCTCGATCATCGAGGCCCCGGTGCGGGGATGGACGGACGGCCTGGTGCTGGCCGGCTTCGGGGTGGGAGCACTCCTGGTCGCGATCTTCGTCTACTGGGAGATCAGGACCGACCACCCGATGCTCAACCTGGCGTTCTTCCGCAACCCGAGATTCTCGGCGGGGGCAGGCGCGATCTCGATCGGGTTCTTCGCCCTGTTCGGGATGGTGTTCGGGATGACTCAGTACCTCCAGTTCGTCCAGGGCTACACCCCGCTGGAAGCCGGGTTGCGGATGGTTCCCGTGGCCCTCGGGATGGCGGCCGGCGCCGGTCTGAGCCATCGGCTGGTGTCCAGGCTGGGTACCAACAAGGTGGTGGCTCCGGGCTTGGTGGTGCTGGGCGCGGTGCTGATCTCCATTACCTTCTGGGATCCGCAGACCGAGTACTGGGTCATAGGCCTGACCTTCTTCTGCATGGCCTTCGGAATGGGCAACGTGATGGCCCCGTCCACCGACGCCGTGATGGGCGCCGTACCTGAGGCGAACGCCGGTGTGGCCTCGGCGATGAACGACGTGACCCGGCAGGTGGCGGGAGCCTTCGGCGTGGCGGTGATCGGCTCCGTGATGAACACCGTCTACAGCGGCCGGATGGAGGATGTTGTTACCCGATTGCCCGCCGAGGCGGCAACTGCTGCCCGTGATTCGGTGGGAGCGGCCTCCAGGATCGCGTCGATGCTTCCGGGAGAGATCGGGACGCGGTTGGCGGAAGCGGCCGGAGCGGCCTTCTCCGACGCGCTCGGCGTAGCCGTGCTGGTTGCGGCCGGAGTGGCGCTGTCCGGCTCGGTGTTCATCGTCAAGTTCATGCCGCCACGCCATCTACCCCAAGACGGAGGATCCCGAACCGACGCCGAATAGGGTCTTCCCATGACGAGGGAGGACCCCAGGCCCGGCCGGCCCCGAGATCCGCAGACCGACCAAGCCATCCTCCGCGCTGCTCTGAAGCTGTTGACGGACCGGGGATATGCAGGGATGTCGGTCGAGGGGGTGGCTTCCGAGGCCGGTGTCGGGAAGACCACCATCTACCGCCGCTACGCGTCGAAGGAGGAGTTGGTGGCCGCCGCCGTAGGGGCGTTGAGAGACGATCTGGGCCCGCTGCCGGACACGGGTGACACGCGTTCCGACATCGTCGAGATGATCCTGCAGATGCGACAAGCCGTGCGGCGGGGTCCGGGCTTCGGGATGATCGGCGCCCTTCTCGTCGAGGAAACGCGAAATCCCGAACTCTTCGAGTTGATGCGTGAACGGCTGCTGCGCCCACGCCGGGACGAGGCGATGATGGTCCTGAGGCGCGGTGTGGACCGGGGGGAGATCCGGGCCGATGTCGACCTGGAGATAGCCGTCCAAGCCATGGTCGGGGCGGTCTTCATGCGGCACATGTTCGGGGTTCCCGAATCGAGGAGACGCATCGAGCAGACCGTGGACATGGTCTGGAGCGGGCTGGCCGTCGCGCCGGAGGCTGACCGCCCTCCCATGCATGACCGCTGAGCCGCCGTTGGATGGTGACCTGGTCAGTCGAGTCAACCTACTTGGGTCAGTGGTGGGGCGGTAGGTCTACAGTGCTGGTTGATGATTCCCGTTCTCACGGCTGAGCAATCCCGGCGCCAGGATGCGATGGCCACCGCGGATCCGCGCACCCTGCTGGACCGGGCCGGCCTCGCGGTCGCATTGCAGGCGGTAGCCATGGGGGCAGGCTACGGGTCGACGGTGGCGGTGCTGGCCGGTCCCGGTAACAACGGGGGCGACGGATACGTGGCGGCCCGGTATCTGGCGGGGCGGGGGATAGCGGTGGACATCTACCCACTGGCCGAGCCGCGCACCGATCCGGCGATATGGGCACGGGACCTGGCCAGCCGCGAAGGGGCGCGGGTCCGGCGCTGGTCGGATACCAGGCCCGCCGACCTGGTGATCGATGCCCTGTTCGGTGCGGGCTTCCGGGGTGAGCCCCCCGACTTCTCATCGTGGACGCAGCCCGGCTCTGGTAACGGAGCCGGCGTTCCCTGGTTGGCGGTCGACGTGCCCTCGGGGTTGGACGCCACCACCGGAGAGGCGGCCGAGGGCACACCCTGCGCCCGAGCCACGGTCACCTTCCACGGATACCGGGTCGGGCACCTGGTGGGTTCCGGTCCCGACCGGTGCGGCGATGTCGTGGTGGCCGACATAGGCCTGCCGGATTTAGAGCCGGAGATGTGGCTGTGTGAGCAGGGGGACGCCCCACTTCCCGTGCGGTCCCGCATCGCGCACAAGTGGTCGGCGGGCTCGGTGCTGGTGGTGGGCGGCTCGGACGGCTTGGACGGGGCTGCCACCCTGACCGCCCGGTCGGCGCTGCGCGCCGGCGCCGGGGCGGTGATGATCGCCTGTCCCCCCACGGTCGAGGAGAAGGTCCGGGCACCCGAGATCATGACCCGGGCGATCGGTTCGGGCCGATCTCTGTCGGCGGCCGACCTCCCGCAGGTGCTGGAACTCGCCCGGCGCTTCGATCTCGTGATCATCGGCCCCGGCCTCGGGTCATCCCCCGACCTCGGACCCTTCGTCACCGGGCTCCTTCGGGGTTGGCAAGGGCCGGTGGTGGCCGACGCCGATGCTCTGAACGCTCTCGGTGACTCTGGAGAACTAGCCCGCCCCGGTGACACGGTCATCACCCCTCATACGGGAGAGTTCCAACGCTTGACCGGACGGGCGGCCACCTACCAGGAGGCGGCCCGATTGGCCGCAGACACGGGAGCCACCGTGCTGCTGAAGGGCGCTCCCACATTCGTCATGGGCGTGGAGCAGTGGCTGGTCAACTCGGGTGGTCCCGAGCTCGCCACCATCGGCACCGGAGACGTGCTGGCGGGGATGATCGGAGCCTTCTGGGCCGCCGCCGGGGGGGACGGCGCGGAGGCGGGCCGGGCGGGCGCCGACAGGGATGGGGGGGCAGCATCCGAGTTGGCGGCCCGGCGCACCGTGACCGCCGACCTCCTGGTTGAACAGGTGGCCATCACCACCCGGCGCTGAACCAGTCCCACGGCCGAAGCCGAGGTCGCTCAGGCGATCTGCGTCATCCTCATCTCGCCGTGCTCCAGGATCAGGTGCGTGACCGCGTCGCTTCCGTCCCGGATGTGGGGCGAGGCGATGTGACGTTCCAGGTCTTCCTCGCTCCGCCAGTACTCGACGAAATAGAAGAGGCCGGGATCGTCGTTGACGCCGTGCAGCTGGTAGTCGACGCAACCCTCTTCCTTGAGGGTGGGGGCAACGAAGCCCGCCAGCGTCTCCCGAACCGTGTCCTCGGCGCCGGGCTCGGCCCGAACCCACGCCACGACGCTCAGAACTTCATTGCCATTGGTATCACTCATGGTCGCGACTGTACTACCTCCGATCGTGGGCACACGGTGACCGGCGCCGGACGGGTAGCGGCCCGGAGAATCCTTGTGGTGGCACCGGTAGCCCGTTGGCGCCAGGTAGCCCGGTAAGTCACGGGTATTGCCCGATCGGGCTAGAGCGCGAAAACTATCTCTTGAAACATCAGCATTGTCGGGCCATGTTGGACATGTACTTAGAGTGTGCAGTAGTGCTGCTCGCTTGACACCCGCTACACTATTCGTGGGATAGGAGAACAGAACCCATGTCGGAACCCACCGTCATCATCGGAATCGTAGGCCTCCAAGTCGTAACGATAGGAATCCTGCTGCGTGTCATGTTCTCCTTCGCGCAGCAACTTGGCGGTTTCAAGGCTGAGATGAAGGAAGACCTCGGCAACATCAAGGCCGAGCTCGCGGTCGCTGCGGCTGAACGCAAAGGGCTCCAGACGGCGTTCAGCGACCTACGAACGGACTTCGGAGTTCTGAGA
>VXRE01000097.1 GCA_009838635.1 Acidimicrobiia bacterium
CGGGTGGACCCTCCCGATGGCCTAGTTTATAGTTTCTAGTTATTAGCTATTACTAGATTATGATAGAGTATCGTCAATCTTTAGGCTAGTGTCAGTAACTTCCCCGGGAATTACAACAAGCGACTAGCAACTAGCCCAGCAAGGACTTAGCTAGCTCTCGTGCTTCGTCCAGGTTCTCGGTGAAATGATCTTCGGGCACCCGGCGCAGGACTTCGAAGGCATCCAGGCTGGTCTTGGCATGCCCGTCGACGCCCATCACGATGCACTCGGTTTGCTCCGCCAGAGCGGTGTCGATCAGCCTCGCCACCACCTGGGCCGCACTCGGGTCCACGTACAGGGTTTCGGAGAAGTCGAGGATCACCACCTCGTGTTCTCGAATGTCGTAACCGATCAACCTGGTCATCCGTTTGGCCGAGGCAACAGTGAACGTTCCTCGCAGCTTGACCAGGCCCACCCGGGCGGAGAACATGTCGAAGTCGTCATCGTTCCCGTCGAGGTCGAGGCTGCCGAGGAAGCTGGTGTCGAGCAGGGGAACGGACACGATGCTCTCGAGCTCCAGCAGTTCGAACTGCCGGGCGCTGGTGAGGGCGGCGGCGATCAGGCCGATGCCCACCGCCGTCACCAGATCCACGAACACGGCGAACCCCAGCGTGATCAACATGACCAGGAAGTGCTCGCGCTGGATGAAGCGGAACCGGGCGAAGAAGCGCCAGTCGATGATGTCGAAGCCCACCTTCGCCAGGATGCCGGCCAGTACGGCGTGGGGGATCCGGTCGACGTAGCGCCCGAGTCCCAGCACCAGAGCCAGGATGAGCGCGGCGCAGATCACGCCCGAGACCCGGGTGCGGCCGCCGGCCCGGATGTTGGCCGCGGTGGCCGTGGTGGCGCCGGCGCCCGGGATGGCGCCGATCAGCCCGGCGATGACGTTGCCCATGCCCGCCCCGATCAGCTCCCGGTGGGGGTTGTGGTCGTCGCCCGTCATCGAGTCCGCGACAAGAGCGGTGAGGAGGCTGTTGATCGAGGCGATGAGCGCGATCGTCAGCGCCGGGAGGGCCGAATCGGCCAGGATGCCGAGGGTCAGCGAGGGCAGGGCGATAGCAGGCAGCCCGGTGGGCACCTCGCCGATGGTGGGAGCACCTGTGAACACCGTGAAGCCCAGCACCGTGCCCGCCACCAGCGCCACCACCGAGGTCGGCAGGACCGTTCGGAGCCGTTGGGGCCAGATGATGCTCACACCGATGGCCGTCGCGCCGAGAACCACGGCTCCGAGGTTGATGTCGGCAAGCGCGGCGGGCCACCCCCGCACCGCCGCCAGCGGACCTCCCAGGGCGTGCGGGGCACCGAGCAGCGGCAGCGTGGTAACGAACAGGATGATGCCGCCGACCCCGGTCGTGAACCCGGATACCACGGGGTAAGGGGTGTAAGCGATGTAGCTACCAAGGCGCAGCGCACCGATGAGTATCTGGAATATGCCCGCCAGGACCGCCACCGTGAGGGTCTGGGTCAGGCTCTCGCCGGTCGAGATGAACACGACGGATATGGCCACGGCCAGCGGCGCGGTCGGACCGGAGATCTGGGTGTTGGTACCTCCGAAAACCGCGGCGAAGAAGCCGACCGCGATGGCGCCGTAAAGTCCGGCGATGGCACCCAGCCCCGATGCCACCCCGAACGCCAACGATAGGGGCAGAGCAACCACCGCCGCGGTGATGCCTCCGAAGGCATCATCCCGGAAGTTGCTCGGGGTGTAATTCCGGAAGGTGCCGAGGGTGAGTTTCACGCTTCGTCCACTTTACCCCCGGTCTCCCGCGCGCGTACCGACTCGCCCGCGCCCCCCTCTAAGATCCGTGACTCGAATGGGTTACCCACCTCCCGACCACCAGCTTGCTGTCGATTACATAGACGGGAAGTTGGCCAATGGCCCGCTGTTCGAGCTGGCGGGCCGGATGCGGGACGAGGGGAGGGGACGCACGATCACGTACAGCCCCAAGGTGTTCGTACCGATCACCACCCTCTGCCGGGACGTGTGCACGTACTGCACCTTCGCCAAGCCACCCGGTGCGGGAGGGGAGTACCTAACGCCCGATGACGTGCTGGCGATCGCCGAGGCCGGTGATGCGGCCGGGTGTTACGAGGCGCTCCTCACGCTGGGGGACCGCCCCGAGGAACGGTGGCCCCAGGCACGAGCGTTCCTGGAGGCCCAGGGTCATAGCACCACGATCGGGTACGTCCGGGCCATGAGCGAGCTGATCGTGGAGAGCACGGGTCTTTTCCCCCACGCCAATCCCGGGATCATGACCGTGACCGAGATAGAGGCCCTGCGTCCGACCAACGTCTCGATGGGCCTGATGCTCGAGAACATCTCTCCGCGCCTGATGGAGCCCGGGATGCCTCACCACAACTGTCCCGACAAGGAACCGGCCGTCCGGATGAGGACGATCGAGGCGGCCGGCGCGGCGCGCGTCCCGTTCACAACCGGAATCCTGGTCGGGATCGGCGAGAACACCCCCGAGATCGTCGACAGCCTGCTCGCCATCAGGGAGGTCCACGCCCGCTGGGGCCACATCCAGGAGGTCATCATCCAGAATTTCCGGGCCAAGGCCGACACCCTGATGCGGAGGTCGGCCGAGCCGATACCGGCTTGGTTCGCCAGGGTCGTGGCAGTGGCTCGCTGGATCCTCGGACCGGAGATGAACCTGCAGGTGCCCCCCAACCTCACCGAGCGGTACGAGATCTACCTGGAGGCCGGGATCAACGATTGGGGAGGCGTGTCACCGCTCACGATCGACTGGGTGAACCCGGAGGCGCCGTGGCCGCATCTGGACGAGCTACGGGCCCGGACGGAGGCCCACGGCTTCGAGTTGAGGCCCCGCCTGCCCGTCTATCCCGAGTTCATCAGCGATACCTGGATCGACCGGGACATGATCGGCCGGGCGAGCGCCGCGACCGATGATCACGGGTACGCTAGGCATGCTTCAAGTCGCTTGGAGGCGCCCCTATGACACCTCGGGTCAACACCGACATCACGTTCTGCCGCCTTCGACCGGCCCACCAGGTCACCGAGGCAGCGGCGGCCACCCGCCGCGCCGAGGGCACCACCTCCCTCGAGCTGCGGGGCCCGGACGCCGAGTCGGTGGCGGGCTGCCTGTCCGGAGGACTGCTGCCGGTGTCCGTGGGTGTAGCCGAAGAGGAGGTCATCTCCTGGATCCTGTCACCGGATGCGGCCCTGGAGCTGTCGGATCAGGGGGTTGCCGGCTGGCGGCTCACGGTGGTCCACACGGACGACCGGTCGGAGGTGATCGACGCCCTGGCGAGAACGGGCGCCGCCTTCCTCCGCACCGGTCGGAGTCGGGTGGGCGAGGCTGCCGACATCTGCGGCCTTCCTGCCATCGATGCCAGACCTTCCGTGTTCGCCGACTCCGTTGTGGAAGCCGTCACCGCGGTCGATGAAGGCGCCCGCGACCTTCTGCTGCGTGACTGGGACACCGAGCGGATCGGTGAGCTCAGGGTGGCGCTGGGCGGTCGCCTGGTCGAGCGGGTGGCCGTTCCCGGCGGGATCACGGTGGATGAGGCTCGGGACTCGCTGGCGCGCGATCTGTTCAAGGCGTACCTGGACTTGATCGACGGAGGCGGTTACGCCCGGCCTCGGTACGAGTGGGCGCCCGGCATGGCGACCTCGCCTCCTCTCAGCCCGCGGCGTGTCTCGGCGGCCTGGCCGGACGCCCTGTGGACGGACGGAGCCTGGCCCGGGATGGCGGCGGCATCGCCGGAGGTTCGGGCCATACTCGACCGGTCTATCGAGGCGACGCCGCCCACGGTGCCCGAGATGGTCACCCTCCTGTCGGCTCGCGGCGATGACGTGGACGCGATAGCCGCCGTGGCGGATGTCCTCCGGAGGGAACGGGTGGGGGAGACCGTCACCTACGTGGTGAACCGCAACATCAACTACACCAACGTCTGCTACTTCCGCTGCGGCTTCTGCGCCTTCTCGAAGGGTCCCCGCAGCCTGAACCTGCGCGGCGATCCCTATCTGATGTCCATCGAGGAGGTGGTGAACCGCACCACCGAGGCGGCGGCGCGAGGCGCCACCGAGGTGTGCCTCCAGGGGGGGATTCATCCTGAGTTCACCGGCCGGTTCTACGTGGACGTCTTGTCGTCGATCAAGGCGGCGGTGCCGGAGATGCACGTTCACGGCTTCACGCCCCTGGAGGTGTGGCAGGGGGCGGACACCCTCGGCATGCCGATCCGGGCGTTCCTGGAGATGCTCAAGGAGGCCGGTCTCGGCACCTTGCCGGGGACTGCGGCTGAGATTCTCGACGACCGGGTCCGCAAACACCTGTGTCCCGACAAGATCCGCACGTCACAGTGGGCCGAGGTGATGCTCACCGCCCACGAGCTGGGTCTCAGGTCTACCTCCACCATCATGTTCGGTCACATCGACGACCCCTTGTCCTGGGCCAACCACCTGGAGGTCATCCGGGAGATCCAGCGGCGTACCGGTGGCTTCACGGAACTGGTGCCGCTCCCATTCGTCCACATGGGAGCCCCGATCTACCTCCGGGGACGGGCGCGGCCGGGCCCCACCTGGGACGAGGTGGTCCTGGTTCACGCCGTTGCCCGCCTGGCCCTGGATGGCCTGGTACCCAACATCCAGGCGTCGTGGGTGAAGCTGGGCACGGACGGCGCCGCCCGGCTCCTCTCGGCCGGATGCAATGACCTGGGTGGCACGTTGATGAACGAGACGATCTCGCGCGCCGCAGGGGCGTCGCACGGGCAGGAGGTCGGTGCGGCGGAACTCGAGGCGGTGATCGAGGGGGCCGGACGTAGCCCGGTCCGGCGCGATACCCTCTACCAGGCGGTCGAGCGCCGGGTCCGGCCTCGCATCTGAGGACGGACGGTCGCCCGGCCGGTCTCTTCGGGATCGAGACGACGTGAGGGAAGTATGATCGACGTGGCGGTCATCACCCTGTTCCCCGGGTTCTTCACCGGCCCGACCGGGGTGGGCGTGGTCGCCAAGGCCGTGCAATCCGGCGCCATGGAGCTGAGCTTCATCAACCTCCGCGAGTACGGGGTCGGCGTTCATCGCCAGGTCGACGATGCTCCCTTCGGCGGTGGCGCCGGGATGGTGCTCATGCCCGGGCCGCTGGCTGATGCCATCGAGAGCCGGATCCATACCCACAAGGTGCTCTTGACGCCGGCCGGGCGGCCGCTCCGCCAGAACACGCTCGACCGCCTGGCGGGGTACGGGGCCCTGACCTTGGTATGCGGCCGCTACGAGGGCGTGGACGAGCGATTCGTAGAGGAGTTCATCGACGAGGAGGTCTCGCTGGGCGACTTCGTGCTGGCCGGAGGAGACGCCGCCGCGCTGGCCGTCATCGAAGGGGTGGCCCGCCTGCTCCCCAGCGTGCTCGGCAATCCCCGGTCGCTGGAGAACGAGTCGTTCCGCCATGGCCTGCTCGAGGAGCCGCAGTACACCCGGCCCGCGGTCTTCAGGGGTCGAGCCGTTCCGGAGGTCCTCGTCTCGGGCGACCACGGCCGGATCGAGGCCTGGAGAGAGGCACAACGGGAGAGCCGAACCCGGGAACGGCGCCCCGACCTGCTCCTTTAGGAGCATGGCGGCCGGTCCCCGTTGGAATCGGCTCTCGGAACCGGGTAAACTGCCCAGGCTGCTTACCCTGTCCGGCAGACCCACGATCTCACGAAGCAGCCGGGTCGCGGGTCCGGCAGGATCGCGATCGTAAGGAGACCTCGATGAACGACCTCCAGTATGTCGAGCGCGCCCATCTGCGCGAAGAAGTGCCGGATTTCCGTCCCGGCGACACGGTCAAGGTACACGTTCGCGTGGTCGAGGGCGGCCGGGAGCGCATCCAGATATTCGAAGGAGTGGTGATCGCCCGGGACGGCGGCGGCCTCTCGGAGACCTTCACCGTTCGCAAGATCAGCTTCGGTATCGGAGTGGAGCGTATCTTCCCGGTTCACGCCCCCATCGTCCAGACGATCGAGGTGACCCGCCGCGGGCAGGTCCGCCGCGCCAAGCTCTACTACCTGAGAGGCCGGGTAGGCAGGGCGGCGCGCATCAAGGAGAAGCGCTAGGAGACATCCCGCCCGCCCGCAGCCTGAAGTGCGAGACGCCGTGCAAGTGGACGGCGGGCCCGGCACGGAGCCTGCCCCATCAAGGGCACACGCCCCGCCCGCACCCTCACCGGGGCGTCGCTACGGCGGCCGTTTCGCGCGCGAGGCCGCAGGCGTGCTGTTCCTGGCCGTGGTCGTGGCGGTACTGGTCAAGGTCTTCCTCGTCCAGGCCTTCTTCATCCCCTCCGAGTCCATGATCCCCACGCTGGAGATCGATGATCGGGTCTTGGTGAGCAGGATCGCCTACGTTCTCGATGGCCCTGACAGGGGCGAGGTGATCGTCTTCGACATGCCGATGGAGCACGAGAATCCGCCCGAGCCGATCTGGGAGAGCATGGTTCGCCACGTTGTCGAGGCGGTCGGCATCCGGGTGGCGCGCGTGGAGGACCTGATCAAGCGGGTGATCGCGGTAGGCGGGGACCGGCTGGAGGTCCGGGACAACCGGGTGGTGGTCAACGGGCTGGTGCTGGAAGAGCCCTACGTACCGCCCGGGGCGCGGATGGCCGACCTCGGCCCGGTCTACATACCCGACGGGCATGTGTGGGTGATGGGTGACAACCGAGACAACAGCCGCGACAGCCGGAGTTTCGGGCCTGTTCCGGTCGACACCATCGTGGGCCGCGCCTTCATCCGGTTCTGGCCCGTGTCTCGTCTGGAAGGCCTGTAGCTTTGCTAGTTGCTAGTTGCTAGTTGCTAGTTGCTTGTTGCTAGTTGCTTGTTGCTAGTTGCTTGTTGCTAGTTATGCATATCTGCTACTGACTATCGCCATGTCACAGGCGGGCCATAGGTTTGGGTGGACCGGCCGGATGACCGGGCGGCCCTATCGCCGGACCGAGAGGCTGGATTCACTGTGGGCGAAAGCGAGTTCACCGCTAATCGGCGCCACCTGGGCGCGTTCGGAGAGCGGGTGGCAGCGTCGTTCCTCGAACGGAACGGGGTCCGGGTGCTCGGCAGGAACATCCGGATCGGCAAGGGGGAGGTCGATCTGGTGGCAGCCGACCGGACGGGACGGTTCGCGGTGGAGGTGAAGACCGGTATGGAGAAGGCGGGTGAGAATCCCCGGTGGAACTTCACCGACCGCAAGGCGCGGCAGGTGGTGCGAATGGCTCGTTCGTTAGGAATCCGCCGGGTCGATCTGGTCACCGTCGTGGTCGGGGACGACGGCGTAGGGGTCGAGTGGCACCCACGGGTCGCCTAGGAGCGCCCTTCGGCCTCCGACGCGGCGCCGCTCCTTGTTCCAGCATCCCCGGTGCCAGTGACGGCGCAGGTCCGGCGCCTCGTCGGGTACCACCACCAAGTGGTACCGGCCCTTTGGAATGGTCTGCCCGCAGCCGCCGCACTCATAGGGCTTGAGAGCAGAGGAGGGCTGGACCGGACGGACGCTCAGCCGCCCAGGAAGGCCCATGCCACCAGGGCGGCTGTCACAGCGATGGCTCCCACCACCATCGCCACATCGGCCGCCCGACGTTCCTGCTTGCGGAAGGGGTTGAATCCCATGCCGCGATGTTATCCGGGCGTTCGCATCAGGTCGGTCCCGGCGCTTGAGCTGGAACTTTTCGCGTTCTGGAGAATCCTGTCACAGCTGCTCCCCATGCTTCGGGTCATGTTCGCATCAACCAACTCCGTAGCCCTGGTCGGCGTAGAGGCGCGCGCCGTCAGGGTGGAGGCTCATGTCGGAGGAGGAGAGAAGGGCCGTCTGAACGTGGTGGGCTTGCCCGATACCGCGGTTCGGGAGGCCAAGGACCGGGTCATGGCGGCCATGTCGGTGGCCGGCTACCGATTCCCGCCCAAAACGGTGACGGTGAACCTGGCGCCGGCCGACCTTCCCAAGTCGGGGAGCGCGTACGACCTACCCATAGCGCTGGCATTGCTGGCCGCCGCCGGCGAGATCCCCAGGGGTGCCTGCGGGGTGGTCGCCCTGGGGGAGCTGGCTCTCGATGGGAGTATCCGGCCTGCCCGGGGCGGGCTCGGAGCGGCCATCGTGGCGTCGGACATGGGGGTTCCGTGCCTCCTACCCCCGGGCGCGGCCGAGGAGGCGAGCGTTGTCTCGTCAGCCGAGGTCCGGATGGTGGGATCCCTGGGAGCCGCGATAGCGGCCGCGCTGGGAGAGGGTGATTTCCGGCCGCCGCTGCCGCCGGCCGAGCCGCCCACCGTGTCCATGCCCGACCTCTCGGAGGTTCGAGGCCAGCCCCTGGCCAAGCGTGCGCTCGAGGTGGCGGCCGCGGGAGGGCACCACCTGCTCCTGTCGGGCGCGCCGGGATCGGGCAAGACCATGCTGGCCCGATGCCTGCCGGGCGTGTTGCCGCCACTTGACGAGCGGGCCGCTCTGGAGGTGGCGCAGGTCTGGTCTTCAGCGGGGCGGGCCAGACCCTCGCTGTTCCAGCCTCCCATCCGCTCCCCGCACCACACGGCTACCACGGCAGCCGTGATCGGCGGAGGATCGGGCATCCCGGTCCCGGGCGAGATCAGCATGGCGCACCGCGGCGTGCTCTTCCTGGATGAACTGGGGGAGTTCCCACCCAGCTTGCTGGACGCACTCCGCCAGCCGCTGGAGGAGGGCCAGGTCACCATCGCACGCAAGGGCGTCTCGGTCACGTTCCCGTCCATGGTCCAGCTGGTGGCGGCCACCAACCCGTGTCCCTGCGGATACGACAACGACAACCGGCATGGGTGCTCGTGTTCGGACCGTATGAAGCAGCGCTACAAGCGGCGCCTGTCGGGGCCCCTGATTGACCGCTTCGACATCCGGGTCAAGGTCAACCGGGTGGACCCGGACGCCATGATCGGTCCGCCCGAGGAGCCCTCGAGTGAGGTGGCAAAGCGGATCGCATCGGCCCGAGAGGCACAGGAGCTACGCGGTGCTCGCAACCGCGACCTGAGCCGGACCGGCCTCGACTCGCTGGAAGTTGCCGTCGGCGCCCAGCGCCTGGTCGAGGGCGCCCTCCGGCACGGCAGCCTCACCGGACGGGGCTTCGACCGGGTCCGCCGGTTGTCCCGCACCATCGCCGATCTGGACGGCTCGATCGCGGTCGAGGAGCCGCACGCCGCCGAGGCGCTGGCGCTGAGGCAGCTGGTATGAGCTACGACCCCGACGCCCTCATCAGGTTGGCCCATGTCGGCATGCACCCAGACCGGCTCCGCAAGCTCGTGAGCAAGGCGGGAACCCCCACGCGGGTGCTGAGAAAGATCGAGATCGGCGAGTTGTCGGTCCCGGCCTTCGCCCGGGAAGCGGCGGCCGTCCCGGCGGACGAGCGCAGGGAGCAACTCGGCCGAGCCGGGATCCACTTCCTGGTTCCGGGCGAGCCGAGCTTTCCCGACCGGCTCGCCGAACTGGAGGACGCACCCCTGTTCCTCTTCCAGCGAGGAGAGCCGTTCGAGGGCAAGGCGGTGGCGATCGTAGGTACCCGCACGTGCACCACCTACGGCAGGCGTCTGGCGGAGAGGTACGGGGAGGCGGTGTCCCGGGCCGGCTGGTGGGTGGTGAGCGGGCTGGCCAAGGGCATCGACGGCGCGGCCCACCGCGGTTCGCTGCGCGGTCCCACGCCGGGTATCGCGGTGCTGGGGTCCGGGGTGGACGTGTGGTACCCCCGCATGCATCGCGACCTCGGGATGTCGCTTCTCGAGGTGGGCGGCGTGGTGTGGAGCGAGGCGCCTCCCGGCGCCCGGCCGCTCGGTTGGCGCTTCCCGCCCCGTAACCGGCTCATATCCGGGATCGCCCAAGCCCTGGTGGTGGTGGAGGCCGGCGTCAAGGGAGGCGCCCTGGTGACCGCTCGGTTGGCGCTCGACCAGGGCCGCGACATCTTCGTCACTCCGGGTGACGTCGGCCGGTCCAGCTCGGTGGGATGCAACCTGTTGATCAGGGACGGCGCCATTCCCGTCCTGGATGCCGACGACCTGGTGGAGAGTCTGGAGCTGTCCATCGGACCGGCACCCGCCGCCACACCGACCGAGGCATCCTCCGCAGTAGGTGACCCGGGCCTTCCCGTGGCCGAGTTCCTCGCGACGCTGGGCGAAGACCCTGTCGCAGGCATGGCCGAGCTAGGGCGCCTGATGGCTCAGGGGGCGGTGACGATCGACCGCGACGGCATGGTGGTAACACTTGGGCGCCGCGAGTAGGGCCAGGGCGCCTGGCTACGCTGGAGCCATGCAATTGACGGTGCTGGGCGCCAACGGCACCTATCCGACCGCCGGGCGTCCCGCCTCCGGTTACTTGGTTTCGGACGGCGAGACGAACCTCTGGATGGACGCAGGGCCGGGCACCTACCTGGCCCTGTGCAGAGAGCTGGACCCGATGGAAGTCGACGCCGTGTTCCTATCCCATCGTCATCCTGACCACTGCTCCGACATCTTCGCCCTGTACCACTCGATCGCCTACGGGCCGGGCCGGCGAGGCCGGCTCCGGGTCGTCTGCCCGGATGGCCTGCCGGAAGCGCTGGCCGCGTTCCTGCAGCATCCGGCGGCGTTGGACAGCGCCTTCGAGTTCGTCACCGCGGGCGACGGTGACTCGGTCCGGTTGGGATCGTTGGACGTCTCGATGGTGCGGACCAACCATCCTCCGCCCACCCTGGCCCCGCGTGTTTCGGCGGGATCCCGTTCCGTCACCTACACCGCTGACACCGGCCCGAGCGACGCAGTCGCCTCGCACGCGGCGGGATCCGACCTACTGCTGGCCGAAGCTTCCATGACCGGCCGGCGGGGCCCCGACTCCTACCCCCATCACATGACCGGCGCAGAAGCCGGGACCATGGCCGCCGCAGCCGGAGTAGGGCGTCTCGTGCTCACACACATTCCCGCCCATCAGGACCCCGACCGGATCCTGGCGGAAGCAGAGTCCGAGTTCGATGGGCGGGTGGAGCTGGCCGTGCCCGGCGCCCGCATGACAGTATGACGAGCGGGGTGGCGTGCGCATGAGCCTTTCGAGAGAGAGACCGGCCGACGAGCTGAGGGCGATCCGTATCACCCGGGGCTACACGGAGATGACGCCCGGCTCGGTGCTGATCGAGATGGGTCGCACGGTGGTGCTGGCGACCGCCTCGATCGCTGACACGGTGCCGCCCTGGATGCGGAATACCAACCGGGGTTGGGTGAAGGCCGAGTACGCCATGCTCCCGGGATCCGGCAACCAGCGTATCTCGCGGGGTTCCTACACATCGGGGCGGCCCAAGGAGATCTCCCGCCTCATCGGTCGTTCCCTTCGCGCGGTGGTGGCCCTGGGGAAGATGGCCGACACCATGGTCGTGGTGGACTGCGACGTGATCCAGGCCGACGGGGGAACGCGCACGGCGGCGGTCAACGCCGGATGGATCGCCCTTCACGACGCCTTGGAATGGGCTGTATCCGAGGGGCGCCTGGCAGCCAACCCGCTGCTCGATCGGGTGGCCGCCATCTCGGTGGGGTTGGTGGGAGGCGTGGCGCTGCTCGACCTGGAATACGAGGACGACGTGGCGGCCTCGGTGGACCTCAACGTGGTCATGACCGGGCGGGGCCTGCTGGTGGAGGTACAGGGCACCGCCGAACAACTCCCGTTCAGCCGGGCCGAGCTGGATGAGCTCCTGGACCTGGCCGCGGTGGGGATCTCCCGGATCGCAGACCTCCAGGCGGAGTTGGTGGCCGGGTGAGCCATCCGGTCATAGACCGCGCCGTGGTGGCGTCCAAGAACCCGGACAAGATCACCGAACTGGAGGCGTTGCTGACCCGCCATGGCCTGGTCGGCGAGGTGGTCCGAGGGCTGGAGTGGCCCGATGTGGTGGAGGACGCACCCGCGCTGGAAGGCAACGCCCTCCTCAAGGCCCGCCAGGTGGCGCGGAGCACCGGCCTGCCCGCGATCGCCGACGACACCGGCCTGGAAGTGGACGCTCTGGGCGGAGCGCCGGGAGTCCACACGGCCCGGTACTCGGGTCCGGATGCCACCTACCGATCGAACGTGGACGCCCTCCTGGCAGCCCTGCGGGGTGTGGAGGATCGGACCGCCCGCTTCCGCACCGTGGTGGTGGCAATCCTGGCGGACGGCGCCGAAGTGGTGGCTGAGGGAGAGCTGGTCGGAGAGATCGCCCGGGCGCGCCGTGGATCCGCAGGCTTCGGATACGATCCGGTCTTCGACGTGGACGGCCGCACCCTGGCCGAGATGGATCCGCAGGAGAAGGACCAGGTCAGCCACCGGGCTCGGGCCATCCAGGCCCTCGCGGATGCCCTGGCGGCCGGAGAACGCCTGGTTGTTTCACAGACACATCGCTAGAATGGCCCGTGGGTCGCTAGCTCAATCTGGCAGAGCAACGGACTCTTAATCCGCAGGTTCCGGGTTCGAGTCCCGGGCGACCCACTCCGGGACGGTTCCGCAGTTGTCAACAGCGTCCCTCGTCGCGGGTGTGGCGGAACGGTAGACGCGCCAGGTTTAGGTCCTGGTGGGCAATGCCCGTGGGGGTTCGAGTCCCTCCACCCGCACTATCTGGTTCTCAGTTGTCAGTGCTGCATGCAACTAGCAACTACTGGAACGACACGAACACGGGCACGGGGGTCAGCGCGAGTACCTGGTCGGGGGTGGCGGTGGGGGAGTCCTCGTCGTAGAAGTTCTTCCAGCCCCACCAGAACCGGTCGGCGTCGGGTTCGAGGGTCAGGGC
>VXRE01000155.1 GCA_009838635.1 Acidimicrobiia bacterium
ACCGTGTACCCCAGCCCCACCCACCGATACGGCATCGTGCTCGCCCGAGGGCCGGAGGACGACGACGACCGCATCCACGTCTTCGACGGCGGTGTGTTCCTCGTCCCACACGGCGACCACTACGACCTGGTCACCGAACCCGTGTCACGCCACTCTCTCGAGATCGTCGAGGAAATGCCGGTCCACTACGTCAACACCTACGGCTGGACCACGATCTTCGCCGACGCCAGCGGCCACGTGATCCTGATCAACGAGCAAGATCTGGCCGGCTCGACGGGCGACTATGAACCAATCGTGCTAGAGGCCGGGCCGCAACATGGCGCAGCCCTGGTGATCTCTGAGGGACACGTCGCCGTCTCGACTCCGCATCCCGAGTACCTCGAGAACCCCAACTTCTGGAACATCCTTCCGGAAGGTGTTGAAGTGCGTACGTTTGACAACGAACTCGTCTTCGACGCAGGGGCCTGCCCTCGCCTGCACGGTGAATCGCATAACGCGCACGGCGCCGTCTTCGGCTGCTGGGACGGGACGCTCTTCCTGCACGCGCACGACGGCGAGTACGAGCGTGAGCTCATCCCCTACCCACCGGAGGCTGGTGAATACGGAGAGTTCGCGATCGGCCAGTACTTCGGTCACCATCACAGCGAGAACTTCTTCGGCCAATCGACCCTCTTCCCCGGCGGAGAGTGTTGTGTCCAGGGCGGCGTCTGGCTGGTGGACGTGGGCCACGGCGAAATGAGCGAGGTGTTCCCTGAGCCCAGTGCTGCGGCTGCGTTCTCAAGCGACGGCGGAACCTTCTACATGCTCGCGGCTGACGGCGTTCTGCGCGCGTTCGATGCTCACGACGGCGAGTTGATCGGCACCATGCAGTTGGTCGACCCGTTTGAGATGGTGTTCGGGAGTCCCTCACCCGCGATGGTCGTCGTCGGCGACATGATGTACGTCGCCGACCCGTACAGCGGTCATGTCCTCGGGGTCCATCTCACGCACATGGAGATCGAAGAGGAATGGCATGTAGGCGGCGCACCGTCGAGCCTGGCATTCGTCGGTGTCGCGGACTCGGGCGGCGCGCCCGATCAAGGTCACGATGACCACGACGATCATGATGATCACGCCGATGACCATGCGGATGATCATGATGATCACGCCGACCATGATGATCACGATGACCACGCGGACGAAGAGGACGGCCACGCTCACCACCATCACGGCACTCATGATCCGCACTTCTGGTTCGATCCGATCCGGGTGAAGATCGCGGTCGACGAGATCGCCGCTCGGCTTGCGGCCATAGACCCCGAGAACGCGGACTTCTACCGTCAGAACGCCTCGGAGTATGGGAAGAAGCTCGACGAGCTTCACGCCTGGACCCAGGAGCAGGTCAGTGCGGTGGCGCCGGAGCGCAGACTGCTGGTTACGTCGCATGACAGCCTCTCCTACTTCGCAGAGCTCTACGGGTTCGAGATAGTCGGGCTGGTCATACCGTCCTTGGCGACTGATGTGGAGCCCTCCGCGGAGCACATCGCCGGACTGGTCGAGGTGATTCGGGAGCACAACGTGCCGGCACTATTCGGCGAGACGACGGTCAGCGATAAGTTGGCGCAAGCCGTAGCAAGGGAGACCGGCGCGACGGTGATCCAGCTCTATTCGGGTTCCCTTGGGGAGGAAGGCAGCGGCGCTGACACGTACCTCGGCATGGTGCGAAGCAACGTGGAACGCATTGTTGAGGCACTGAGGTGATCGCCGCGCCGATCTCTCACAGGGCGAGCATGTCACTTCAGGACGTGTCTGTGGAGGTCGGCGGGCACCTGGCGGTGAGCAACGTCACCTTCGACGTGGAAGCGGGGACCCTCATGGGCGTTGTAGGGCCCAATGGAGCCGGCAAGAGCACTCTCTTCAGTGCTATTGCCGGCCTCCTCCCGGTTCGCCAAGGCAAGGTAACCCTTCACCGTGCGGGACAGGAGAGCGGAGGGTTGGCATACGTGCCTCAACGAGAGAGCGTCAACTGGCGGCTCCCGGTGACCGTGATGGACGTCGTAATGATGGGCCGCTGTTGCAGGCTGGGATGGTTCCGCCGGCCCGGGAAACGAGATCGAGAGATCGTCAAAGCGTGCCTGGGCCGTGTGGGCCTGTGGGATCATCGCTCCGCTCTGATGACGGAGCTGTCTGGAGGGCAGAAGCAGAGGGTATTCGTCAGTAGGGCGCTGGCCCAGGAGGCAAGCGTGCTCCTGCTGGACGAGGCTTTCAGCGGGGTTGACGTCGCCGCCCAGGAAGCGCTGGTCGGAGTCCTCCAGACCCTACGGGACGAAGGGCGAATCGTGCTCTTGGCGACGCACGACCTGACCAACCTGGCCGGTCGCTTCGATCAGGTGCTGTGCCTGAACCGCCATGTGTGCGCCTGCGGTCCTCCTGAGCAGGTTTTCACGTCCGAGGTCATGGAGCAGATGTACGGCGCCCACGGTGTGCGCCTCACCACGGACGGGGGGCGCTAGGGGGTACAGAAAAGTGTCCAGTTGGCCCGCTGCTCGGAACGAAACCCCAGGTCAAGGCGTCGCGGGCCAACCCATCCCATCTCTTTCAGCACCCTCCTGACAACTCGACGTGATTGACTTCGTATTCGCGCCACTGGAACACGGGTTCATGGTGAGAGCCCTTATCGGCGCGATCCTTGTGGGCGTGATGTGTCCGCTGGTCGGCGCGTACGCCGTCACCAGGAACCTCGCCTTCATTGGCGACGCTCTCGCCCACGCCGTGCTTCCGGGAATAGTGCTCGGGTACATAGTCGGCATCAACCCGGCGATAGCCGCAGTCCCGACCGGGGTCGCTGTCGCCCTGCTGGTCAGAACCGTGAGCCGGCGTGCGGGCCTCAGTTCGGATACTTCCATAGGCATTCTGTTCGCGACCATGTTTGCGCTGGGACTAGTGATGCTGGCAAGATCAACGACGATTAAGGTCAATATAGAAGATCTGCTTCTCGGGCAGATCCTGGCAATAACCCCCACCGGCATCTATGTGTCCCTCGGGATAACGGTGGTGGTCATCCTGGGGCTGTTCACCTTCCACCATTGGCTGCTCTTTGCGAGCTTCGACCCTCTGGGAGCGCAGGTAAACAGCACACGGGCCAACGTTGCCGACTACGCCTTTCTGGTGATGCTCGCCCTCGTCGTGGTAATAGGGATTCAGGCGGCGGGCATTGTTCTCGTCCTGGCAATGCTGGTAACACCTGCTGCGACTGCGTACCTGTTGGTGAGGCGCTTTGTCTCGATCATGATTACTGCCGCGGCGTTGGGGACCGCGTCCGCCGTCACCGGCCTCTACGTCTCCTACTACTTCAACCTGTCGGCCGGTCCCGCCATGACCCTGGTGGCGAGCGGGGTTTTCGCACTGGCGCTCGCCTTCAAACGAAGAGCCCCGGCCTGAGAATCTCTCTTCCCGACAGCGGAGCGCCGCTACCGCCCGCGCCCTGCTGAGGGTGAGACGGCACTACCGGTCGCCGGGCCCGGCCTCGTAGACCACGCTCTGGCGGGTGGCTTCGATGTCGTTGGCGTCGAGGTGCTCATGGATCACAACCCGGGAAGCGCCGCAGTCGCCGAACTCGTCGCAACTGAGGACTCCCGTGATACCTTGGAATCCTGACAGGTTGTCGAGGTACTCACGTATTCCGGCCCGGTCGATCACGAGGGCCCCGTCCTCCGACCTCACGTAGGAGGCCGCGCTGATCGCATCCAGGAGCATGACGGTCGCGTCGTAGGCATGGCCCCAGTACGTACCGGTCGGTGACCCTTCCGCTGTCTCCACGTACCGGGCCCGGAGGCTGGGAGCGCTCTGGCCGGTGGTCTGGTTGGTGTTGTCCCCGAAGCGGGAATCGGGACCGGAGACGTAGGTGCCCTCGCTCTGGGGCAGGCTCAGGAAGTCGTCGTTGAGCAATCCGTCGGCGGTAGCGAACACCATCTCCGAGAACCCCGGCAGCTCCGCGGCCTGCTCCACCAGGTAACGGCCGGTCGGCCAGAAGATCGGGAAGAACAGGGCCTCCGGCTCACCGGCGGCTATCTCGGTGAGAACCGGGACCAGATCCTCGTCCTCGCGGTCCACCTCCCAAGTACCGGTGATCGTACCGCCGTGTTCTGCGAACGCGTTGGAGAAGGCAGTGGCCAGACCCATCGTGTAGGGGCCGCCATCGTGAACCACCGCTGCAGTCATCACGCCTTCTCCGTAGAGGAAGTGAGCCACGGACTCGCCCTGGATGAGGTCGTTGTGGGCCGTCCGGTAGTAGCCCGGGAAGTGGTCGATCCCCTCGTTGCCGGCCAGGTCGGACGTGAGCGACGGCGCGGTGTTGCCAGGGGAGATGAGCACCATCCCCGCCTTCGTGAGGAGCGGTGACGCCTCGGCCGCCGCTATCGAGCAGTTGGTCCCGATGACCCCGGCCACGTCGCCCTGAGCGACGATGACCTGGGCTCCGGCAAGACCGCCTTCGGATGTACAGGTATCGTCGAGGGCCGCCCCGAGGTTGACCTCACGGTCCTTGATGGGGCCGTAGTCCTCGATGGCGAACACGATGGCCTGCTCGGCCGAGTTGCCGAACAGGGACAGGTCTCCCCCGTTGGTATAGAAGGCCCGAACCTGTATCTGCTGGCCGTTGAGCACCTCGATGAGGCCGAGCGATCCGTCACCTAGATGGGGATCAGCCTCGTTCCCGTCCGTGCAGGCCGGTGCTACCAGGAGCACGATCAGCAGCGGGACCGCCACCAGCCTGGACTTCATTGGGGTGTCAACCCACCGGACTCTCATCGTCTTCTCCTCCCCCTGGGCGCGGCAATGGTAGGAACCGAAGAAGGCTGGTCCGGGGATTGTGGAGCGTTCCGAGAGGCCTACCCGAGCGAGGCCTCGAACTTCGAAACAGCCTCGTCGGTCTCGTCCTCGGTGATGACCAGGGGTGGAGTGAAGCGTACGGTGTCCGCGGTCACGTTGTTGACCAGCAATCCGTTGGACAGGGCCGCCGCGTTGACCTCGGCCGCTCTCGGGGAGTCGAGCACGGCGCCGAGCATCAGCCCCCGACCCCGGACAGCGCTGACCCCTTGGACTCCGCTCAGGAGAGAGACGAACTGCCGGCTCCTCTGACGGCAGTTGGTGAGAAGATCGCGCTGCTCGATCTCGTCGAGCACGGCCAGCGCCGCCGTGGTGACCACGGGGCCGCCCCCGAAGGTGGTGCCATGATCCCCGTATTCGAACGCCGCCGCCCGCTCCGTCGACAGGCAGGCGCCGATCGGCAGGCCGTTGGCCAGGGCCTTGGCCAGCGTGGCGATGTCGGGTTCCACACCCAGCTGCTGCCAGGAGAACCACGATCCGGTGCGTCCCATCCCGGCCTGGATGTCATCGAGGATGAGCAACACGTCCCGTTCGTCACAGAGTTCCCGCAGCGCTCGGAGGTAGTCCGACCGGAGTGGACGGATTCCTCCCTCGCCCTGCGTCGTCTCGACCATCACCGCCGCGGTCTGCGGTCCGACCACGCCGGCCATGGCCTCGATGTCGTTGGCCGGTACCTGCACGAACCCGGGGGGAAGGGGCTGGAATACGGCCTGCTTCTTGGGCTGGCCGGTGGCGGCCAAGGCGCCGAGCGTCCGTCCGTGGAACGAGTCCAGCAAGGACACGATCTCGTGGCAGTCGGGACCTCGCGTCTTCTGGCCCCACCGCCGGGCCAGCTTGATGGCCGTCTCGTTGGCGGTGGCCCCGCAGTTGGCGAAGAACACCCGGTCCAGTCCGGAGAGGGCCGTGAGCCTCTCTGCCAACTCGACCTGCGGGACCATGTAGTAGAGGTTGGACACGTGGACCAGCCGGGTCATCTGGCGCGCCACGGCCGCGGCGACCGCGGCATTCGCATGCCCGACGGACGCCACCGCGATGCCGGCCAGGCAGTCCAGGTAGTCGTTGCCGTCCTCGTCGTACAGGCGGCAGCCGTCGCCGCGCACGAAGGTGACCGGTGAACGGCCGTAGGTCTGGATTATCGAGGCGGCTTCTCGCTGGGCGATGGTCGGGGTGGTAGTCACCATCGGTCTCCGGGTGTGATCATCGTTCCGATTCCTTCCGGTGTGAACACTTCCAGTAGCACGGCGTGCTGGATCCGGCCATCGAGTATATGGGCCTGGGGAACGCCCTCCTCCAGCGCCTTGATGCACGACTCCAGCTTGGGGAGCATCCCCGCGGAGACGTTACCGCTCACCAGTAATTCCCGAAGTTCGTTCAGGAACATTGCCTCGATCAGGCTGTCCTCGTCATCGAGGTCGCGGTACAGCCCCTCGACATCGGTCAGGTAGATGAGTTTCCGGGCGCCCAGAGCCGCGGCCAGTGCGCCGGCCGCGGTGTCGGCGTTGATGTTGTAGTCGTTCCCGTCCGTGCCGCGCGCCAGGGGCGCAACAACCGGCACCACGCCATGGTCCAGTAGGCCATCGATCAGTTCGGTGCGCACGTCGGTGATCTCGCCCACGAAGCCCAGGTCGGGATGGAGCCGGCGAGCGACCAGCAAGCCACTGCCGAGGTCGCCGAATCCTCGGGCCTCGGCGCCGTGGTCCTTCAGCAGCCGAACGATATCGGGGTTGATCGTGCCCGCCAGCGTGGTCCGGACGACGCCCAGGGTCTTCTCGTCGGTGACCCGCAGGCCGTCCACCCAGCGAGGCTCTATCCCCGCCCGAGCCATAGCCCTGGAGATGTGAGGGCCGCCGCCGTGAACCACCACAGGCCGGAGGCCCAAGAGCCCCAGCAGGGTGATGTCACGGGCGAAGCTCGACCGCAGGGTCTCGTCCACCATCGCCGAACCGCCGTACTTGATCAACACGGTCTTGCCGGCGAACGCCCGGATATAGGGCATGGCCTCGGTCAGGACCCTGGCCTTGGCCATGGCGGAGGCGATGCGCGACCGGTGCGGAGTGGGGGCGGTGTGGCCGGTCGTCACGGCAACCACCCGACGGTGGTCAGGCCGGCCGCCTCCGGGAGCCCGAGAGCGATGTTGGCGCACTGGATCGCCTGCCCGGCGGCGCCCTTTCCCAGATTGTCGATCGCAACGGTGATGATCGCCCGTCCGGTGGGCCCGTCCTCGGCGGCGTGTATCAGGGCGCGGTTGGAACCCACCACCCACCGGGTCTGGGGGGGCGCGTCGATCACGTCCACGAAGGCCGCTCCGTCGTAAGCCTCCCGGAGGGCCGTATCGACAGTGCCCGCTCGGGTGAGCGTGGCGGAACAGGTGGAGAGGATGCCGCGCTGCATGGGTACCAGGTGGGGGGTGAACTGCACGGGCACGGGGCCGCTCACGACGGCCTCGAGGCCCATCTCGATCTCGGGACGGTGGCGGTGGGTGGTGATGCCGTAGGCGCGGACGCTCTCGTCCACCGCTCCGTAGTGAAGGTCGGCCCGCACTCCCCGGCCGGCGCCGGTCACGCCCGACATCGAGTCCACCACGATCGGACCCGAGATCAGGCCGGCGGAGAGGAGTGGGGCCAGGCCCAGCAGCGCCGATGTCGGGTAGCAGCCGGGGACCGCCACCCGGCGGACGCCGGGGAGGGTGTGGCCGAACAGCTCTGGTAGCCCGTACAACCAGGCGGGCAGCTGAGCGGGGAGGGGGTGAGGGCTCCCGTAGGCGGCCTCGTAACGCTCAGGCGTGTCCATCCGGAAGTCGCTTCCCAGGTCGAACACCGCCACCCCGGCCTCGGCCAGAAGATGCCCCGGTTCCCATGACGAGCCGTGCGGGAGGGCGAGGAAGGCGACGTCGATCCGGGCCGGGAGGTCGGAGCGGATCGGCTCCAACCGGCGGGCGCCGCCGCCCAGGTGCGGATGGACGTCACCCAGCCGGGATCCGGCCCGGCTGTGCGCGCCGAGGTAGGCGATCTCCATCTCCGGATGGTCGTCCACCAGCCGGATGAGTTCGCCCCCGGCGTACCCGGAGGCGCCTAGTACCGAAACCTGCAGTGTCATGGCTGCATGACTATACACACTTGATGCATAAGAATACAGCCAGGAGGGGCGGAGGCGGTCAGACCCGGTTGACGGCGGCTGGAACCGGCTCGCCCATCAGCCCCGCCACCACCGCCTCGGCGACGTGCAGACCGGCCTTGTCCTGGGCCTCGGCCGTGGATGCCCCCAGGTGGGGGGTGAGCACCACTTGGGCTAGGTCGACCAGCGGCCCGCCGACCAGGGGTTCGGTTGCGAAGACGTCCAGCGCGGCGCCGGCTACCCGTCCCGAGCGGATAGCCGCCGCCAGGGCACCCTCATCGATGATCCCACCCCGGGAGGCGTTGACGATCCGCACCCCCGGCTTGACCTTGGAAAAGGCGACCGCGTCGAGCAGGTTCTCGGTCTCCGGGGTCCTCGGGAGGTGGAGGGAGATGAAGTCCGAGTCCGCCAGCAGCGAGTCCAGGTCCCTGAGTTCCCCTCCCGCCTGCCGGGCCTGGTCGGCGGTGATGTAGGGATCGTAGGCCAGCACGCTCATTCCGAACGCCAGAGCCCGCTGCGCAACCAGCGTGCCGATCCTGCCCAGACCCACCAGGCCGAGGACCTTGCCGTGGAGCTCTACCCCGCGGAAGGCCGCCCGGTCCCACCTGCCTGCCCGGATGGTGGCATCGGCCCGGGCGATGTTGCGCGCCTGGGATAGCATCAGCCCAAAGGCGTGCTCAGCAGCCGACACGCTGTTGGCCAGCGGAGCGTTGGCCACGAGGATGCCGCGGCGGGTGGCCTCGTCGAGATCGATGTTGTCCACGCCCACGCCGGCCCGGCCGATCACGCGCAGTTGCGGGGCGGCGTCCATTAGCTCCCGGTCCACCATGGTGCCGCTGCGGACCACCAGCCCCTCCGCATCCGAGAGCAGGTCCATGAGGCGGGACCTGGACTCCCCGGACGCCTCCACCACTTCGCAGGTGTCCCGCAGGTACTCCGCGCAACTTGCCGCCAGCACCTCGGCGATCACCACTACGGGTCGGCTTCCTGCGGGCACTTTCTCCACTCCCCTGCTCGCTGGTCGCGATTGTGCCCAACCAGCCTACGATCCACAACCCGGCTCCATGCCGGAGGCAAGGCGCTGCGTTCACCTTCCCGGAGGTCGGGCACTACCCGCTGGTGGCGCTGGTGTCCGGTGCCGTAGACTGACCGGCGTGGCACCGGCGCGCGACCCTGAGGATGCTGAGGCACGGATGGCGGCACACGTCGGCGCGGTCGGGCGCCGTCTGAGGATGGTCTCTTAGATGCCCGCGGCGATCCTGGTTGCTCTCAAGTTCATCTTCGTGGGCCTCGTCTACCTGCTGGTCTGGAGGGTGGCCACCGCGGTGGCCGAGCATGTCGGCGCCAAGCCCTGGAGGGTCCTGGGCGGCCCCGGCACCGGCTTGACCGTGGTCAGGAGCGATACCCAGACCGGATTGGAATTCGATGTCCGGCGCCCGATCGTGCTCGGCAGCGGCAGCGAGGCAGATGTACGAATCGACGACGCCTATGCCTCGGATCTCCATGCCCGGTTGGATCCCGAGGAGGAGTCGCTCACCCTGGCGGACCTGGGTAGCACCAGCGGTACGTACGTGAACGGGAAGCGGGTGACCGCGGTCGTGGCGCTGAGCCGGGGTGACTCCATCCAGATCGGCAAGACCGTCCTGGAGGTGAGGTGAGGTTCGTCTGGGCTTCCGGAAGCGACACCGGCCACAGGCGTCCCAAGAACGAGGACTCGATCCACCCCGAGCATGACGGCAGGACGTCCGGTGAGTTGTTGGTGGCGGTCGCGGATGGGCTGGGGGGTCATCGCGGTGGGGAAGTGGCCAGCAGCGTGGCCATCAAGGCGGTGGTCGGGGTCCCCGGGACTCCCGAAGAGCGGGTGCGGGTGGCCAACGATGCCATCCTGGACGAAGTTCTCGAGCAACCCCAACTAGCCGGAATGGGGACCACGCTCACGGTCGCCGAACTACGTCCCGACGGCGTGGTCACCCTGGCGCACGTCGGGGACAGCCGGGCCTACTGGTGGCATGCCGGACGCTTCAAGCAGCTCACGGTCGACCACACCTTCGTTCAGGAGGAGGTCGACGCCGGACGGCTGGAACCGGCACAGGCCCGTAGCCATCCCGAGCGGTCCGTCCTCACAAGGGCGCTGGGATTCGGCCACGGTCTGGAGGTTGACGGAGCTCGACTGAAGGTCTCCGTGGGGGATCGTCTGCTGTTGTGCTCCGACGGCCTTACGTCGATGGTCAGAGATGATCGAATTGCCCGCATCCTGGAGAGCGGGGCGCCATCCGAGATGGTATGGGCGCTGATCGAAGCCGCCAACCGGTCAGGAGGGTTGGACAACGTGTCCGTAATAGTGGTGGCGATCGCAGAGGACGAAGCGAGCGGGGATTGAACGTAACACCCTGTCCGCTTCCGATGGCTCTTAGTGAATGGTGCGGGCGTCCGGACGGACCGACTCGATGAGCCGGTCGGCGGAGCTCGTATTCGTCTGCGGGTCAGGTGGCCTGGCCGCCTTCGGAGTCCTGCTCGTCAACCTGGCCCGGGAGGAGATACGGGCCATGCCGGCATTGGCGGCATTCCTGGTGCTGTCCGTGGCGTTCGGGCTCCTACTCGTGGCGATGCGAGCGTGGGCGCCGGACGCCACCCCCCTCCTGATTCCCACCGCATCCGTCCTGGCGGCGGTGGGGTTCATCACTATCTATCGGCTGGACGAGAACCTGGCCAGCCTTCATGGCTGGTGGCTGTTGCTCAGCGCCACTATGTCCGTCCTCTGGCTCTACGCCGTCTCGGAGAAGGGCCTGGGTCATCGGGGAGGCGGTTGGTGGCCTCTCCTTGCGCTCGCAGCCGGGCTGGTCGTGGTCCCGTCTCTGGGCGCGGACGGTGGCACGATCTGGTTGGCGTGGAGTTCGGGTCCGGCGGTCGTTCTCAACCCCGGTGAGATCGTCAAGTTGGTGATGGTGGTCCTCTTCGCCGTCCTCCTGTCCGAGAGGCAGGCGTTCTTCTCCGCCGGCGGTCGGTATACAGCCCCGCTTCACCCGGCCCGGGTCACGACCTCCTGGCAGTCGGTCCTCCTGTTGGGGCTAGTCGTGATCATCGTCGCCATCCGGGACTCCGGAACGGCCATGATCGTGGTGGGGATGTTCTGCGTGATGGCCTACATGGCCACTAACCGGTCCGCCTACTTGGTTGGCGGGTTCGGCGCCGGAGTCATCTGGCTGGTGGCCGGTCCCTGGCTGTCGGAGGGCCTCCAGACCCGGATAGCAGTGTGGACGGATCCATGGACCCAACCGGAGGGTCCGGGGAACCGGCTCGCCGAGGGCCTGTTCGGGCTGGCGGCTGGGAGCCTTTCGGGTACCGGCTTCGGTCTTGGCGAACCCGACCTGATACCGGAGGCGACCACCAGCCTGGCGTTCGCGGCCGTAGGCGAGGAGTTGGGCCTGGCCGGGACCGTAGTGGTGCTGGCCGCGTATGCCCTGATGGTGGTTACCGGGTTCGGCATCGCGTTGCGGGCCGGCGAGGTTTTCCACAAACTCCTCGCGGGTGGCCTGTCGCTGCTCCTTGGTGGACAGACCGCGCTCTCCGTGGCGGGCGCGGTGGGGCTCCTGCCCGGCACCGCCGCGCCGATCCCCTTCTTGTCGTACGGGGTGTCGTTGACGATGGCCGGCTTCCTCATTCTCGCTGTTCTGGCCCGCGTCAGCCACGAGGAGCGGGTGTGAACGGGCCGATCCGCCGGGTGGTCTTGGTTCTCGGTGTCGTCTTCCTGATTCTCGTGGTGGACCTCACCTACTGGCAGGCTATAGCGGCCGACCGGCTTCGCCAGAACCCCCGGAACCCGCGGGTGGAGCTGACCCGGTCGGGCCAGGAGCGCGGCGAGATCCTCTCCGCGGACGCGGTGGTGCTGGCCAGATCGGTGCCCGATCCTCTCGATCCGGGCGCATACCGGCGCGAATACCTGTACGGGTCGGTATATGCCCATGTAGTCGGCTTTTCGTCGGCGCTGTTCGGTGATCGAGGTGTGGAAGCCGCTCACGCCTCGCTTCTCCGGTCGCGCCGTGACTTGACAACGTCGGGGATCCTCAACGCGCTGCTCGGTGACGACCTGCGACCCCGTTCGATCCAGCTCACGCTGTACCACGAGCTCCAGGCAACCGCCGCCCGAGCCCTCGGCGATCGGCGGGGCGCGGTGGTGGCCCTCGATCCTGCCACCGGTCGCGTGCTGGCCATGGCGAGTGCGCCGTCCTTCAATCCCAATTCGCTGGTCGGGACGAACGCCGCAGTGGTGTGGGACGCCCTGACGGAGAGCACCGGCGGTCCCCTCGACAATCGCGCCATCGCCGGGTCATTGTCGAAACTGCTGACCTCCGAGGGAACGATCACCCTGGACGAGATGGACCCGCTTTCGGCGCTGGGCATTGCCACGCGGGTGGCCGGCGCGGGTCAGGACGGGTTGATGATGCGCCCGTACATCACCGCTCGGGTGTTCGACGCCGACTCCAACCGGGTCTCGCAAACGGATCCGGAACCCATGGCCGACACCTTCGGATACGAAGCCGGCCTGTCACTCTATGGAGAGAGCCGGCCGCTGGTGGTCGGCGGTGCTTCACAGGGCCGCCCGGTGCAGGCTGTCGGCAGCTCGGGAGTTGCGGAGGCCGGTGCGGGCGAGCCGGCCGGGTGGTTCTTCGGGGTCTGGCCCGCCACCCGCCCCACCATCGTGGTGGCGGTGGTCGTCTATCCCGACGGGCCCGGCG
>VXRE01000060.1 GCA_009838635.1 Acidimicrobiia bacterium
GGTGGCAGGCACGGCGCAACAACTCCAGTTCCTCGGGGCTCTTGATCCGCCGCAGACGGTTGACCAGGCGGCTGGCGTTGGACAACTGCGGGTTTCGCAACTCCTCGAGGAGGTTCATCGTGGCCGAGGCCCAGGTGCGGGCGCCGACAGCCAGCGTTCGCGGTGAAGGGAAGGACCGGGCTACCCGCGAGAACAAGGCGTGCCCATCGTCCATCTCGCTCACGCTCACCACCTCGCCCGGAACCCCTTCCGGCAGGTCGAACTCGACGTAGTTGCGAGGGAGGATGAAGGCAGGATCCCGACCGGGCGCCAGGAAGGCCCCTGCCACCCATCCGTGGGCGTAGTTGACGTCACCGAAGGTGGGCACCCGCCGCTGGATACCGGTCAGGTACTCGAGATCGGCGCCGATCGGGAGCCAGACCAGATCGACCCCCGCCTCTTCGAGCACGACGTCGAGGGCGAGACGCCGGGCGCGGTGGTCGAATGCGATGGTGCTCATGCCGGGCGCCAGTCTAGGGGATGAAGGGGTCCCCTCCACCAGCCACCGCCTCGCGGAACGTACGCCTGATGGTGGCCCCGACCCTGCGGATTTCGCGCTCGACGTCCTCGCCCCAGGCAAGCCGAGAGAGGAGAGCCGCCTCCATGAGCAGTGGCCCATCCTGCCACCAGTTGGTGGCACAACGCCGGCGATCGTCTGCGGTTCGCGCGTCCTCTTCCAGCCCGGGTCGTGCCCGCCGGCCGGCTCAGGTCCTGGCGGCCCGGCGGCGCTCTCGTCGGACCGTGGAGGGACGGGACGGACGCGGTGCGTGGGGTAGGCGGCGAGCGATCTCCTCGCGGGTGACCCCCCGGGTGGAACGCGTGCAATCGACCGCCTCCCTGATGGCGGCTATGTGTCCGGGCCTGCTCCCGCAGCAGGCGCCGATCAGCCGCGCCCCTGCCCTGATCGCCAGATCGACATAGGTGGGCATCATCTCGGGACCATGGGGATAGGCCAGGTGTCCCTCGGTGTAGGCGGGCAGGCCGCAGTTGGCCTTGGCCACGATTGCCGTTCCCGGGTCTGCGTCGGCCAACTCGCTCACGGCGAGCACCACGTCACCGGCTCCCACGCCGCAGTTGGCCCCGACCGCCGCCGGGAGGACGGCCTGAGCGCGGCTCCAGGCGGCCAGTTGCTCGGGACGAAAGCCCATCATGGTCCGTCCGTGGGTGTCGAAGCTCATCGTGGCCACGACCGGCGTCTGGAACAATAGGGCCGCCTCGTACGCCGCTTCCAGTTCCTCCCGGCTAGACATGGTCTCTATCCAGACCACGTCGACGCCACCCCGCACGAGAGCGTCGATCTGCTCAGCGAAGACGTCTACGGCAGCGCCGTGCTCCAGCGGGCCGAGGGGTGCCAGCAGGTCACCTGTGGGCCCGACGCTCCCTGCTACCACGACGGGTCGTCCTAGACGGCCGGCCAACCGCCGGAGCAGCGCCGCGGCCGCCATGTTGAGTTCGGCAACCCGGTCCTGGAGTCCGTGCAGGGCGAGCCGGCGCCGGTTGGCCCCGAACGTGTTGGTGAGGACGATGTCGCATCCTGCGTCAAGGAAGCCCGAGTGTGCCTCGATCACCATCTCCGGACACTCCACGTTCAGCAGCTCGGGACAGGCGCCGGGCGGCATTCCTAACGCGAACAGGCTGGTGCCCATGCCTCCGTCAGCTACCAGGATTCCCGTCTCGGAGAGCAATCGATCGGGCGATGTGTTGGCAGCAGGGTTCGATGAGGACACGGCTTCCTCCGTTTCCGCCAGGATGCCGGTGCCCTGAAGGGCTCCTTCACGAGAAAGGGGCCGCCCAGCTTCTGCGGCCCCATCAGCTCTTCCTGTGGAAGTGCCCGGTCGCTTTAGCTGGTCTTCTAGAGCGCCCGCAAGCTGACTGATCAAATCGGCGCTGTCTTCGGGCTGAGTGTATCACCCGTGACGAACTGGTGCCGGAAATCACGCCAGCGGCAACCCGGCCTGGCGCTCTGAGGCTGGAGGTTCCTAGATCACTAGTTCTTGGGTTGTGGCCATGCGGCTATTCATGAGCAGTCGTTCGGTTGAATTGGTAGTCATTGATCGGGAAGCAGTCGAGTCAGCCGCGTTCTTCCCACCTTGCTGTTCGCGACGGTTCCCCGCCTAGGCGCGACGGGTAACTTGAACAGCCGAAGGACACAAGAAGGATGTAATCGAAGCTATGATATCGCAAATAACCTGATCCAGTAACTAACAACTAGCAACCAGCAACTAACAACTAGGATCAGCGCCTGTAGACCATGCGGCCATGGGTGACCACGAGAACGGGTTCCCGTAGCGTCTCCAGCGACGACATCGGGTTCTCCTCCACCAGGACCAGGTCGGCCGCCGAACCTGGATCGGGAGTCGAGCAGTCGCCGAAGCCGTTGAGCGCTCGCCCGCCCACCGAGGCGGCGTGGAGGACGGATCGCCTGTCCATGCCGGCCCGCTCCAACATCTCCAGCTCCCGGTGAAGCCGTGGACCGATCGGGTTCAGGTCGGCGCCCACCGCGATCCGGACGCCGGCCTCGATGCAGGCTTGCAGGGCGGCGGCGTGGACCGGCATCAGCTCCAGGGACCGGTTGGCGGCGTGCTCCGGCCAACCCTGGCTCTGGATGTACTCCTGGTCGTGGGTGACACCGATGGTCGGCACCAGCCACGTGCCGTTGCGGGCCATCACCGCCGCGGCATGTTCGTCGAGCATGTAGCCGTGCTCGATCGAGCGGCCGCCCAGCTCCGAGAAGGCGATGGCCGGCTCGTTCCCCCCGCAGTGGGCCGCCACCGGTATGTGGCGCTGGTTGGCCACTTCCATCAGGGTCGCCAGCTCGGCGTCGGTGAACTGGCCCTCGTCGGCGGCTTCGAACGGGCTGTAGAGGCCGCCGGTCAGCATGATCTTGATCCACTGGGCGCCCCGCTCGACCTGCCTCCGGACCGCCCGGGCCATCGCATCAGGCCCGTCGACCACCAGCTCGGCGCCCATCTGGGTGTAGACCCGGGGAAAGGCGGTGCCGTGGCCCCCCGTGGTTCGGACACCCCGCCCGGCCCCGGTCACCCGGGGTCCGAGGGTCGTACCGGCGGCGTAGGCCCGGCCCCAGGCCAGGTCCAGATCATCGGCCTCGTCCACGCACCGCACCCCGGTTACGCCCATCTCCGCAGCCTGGCGGAAGTTCTCCCCGGCTCTGATCGTCCGGTCGGGAGCCGCCTCGAAGTAGCCGGTGGCGTCCGGGTCGTACATGAGCCCGCCGGCGTGGGCATGGCAATCCCACAGGCCGAACATGGCATGCAGGCCCGACCCGTCCACGGTTCTCCCCGCGCTGCTGTCCTCGGCCAGGATGGCGCCGTCCTGGATGAACAGGTCACGCGTCTGTGACTCGCCGGTGGCGGTGTCGAGCCAGGAAACGCCCCGGATCCGGAGAGGGGGGGTCGGGGCGTGGACGCCGGACATTATCCGGTCGAGTAGCCGTCGATCGCGTCCTGGGCGGCCAACTCGGGATCCCGCTCCTCCGGGACGCCGTAGCCCCCACCTCCGCCGGTGGCGACATGGAGCCGCGATCCCTTCGGCGCCGGTATCTGGTTGGCCTTGAGCAGCGGGACGGTCTCCCCTTCCACGGTCAGCGTCACGTCGGTGGCTGCACCGTCCTCGCCGCCGAACAATCCCCATGCGGGCGTTCTGGTGCGCTCGAACCAGGTCGACACGGTTATGTCGTCGGCTAGGACCTCGTAGTCCCGCAGCACTCCCAGGCCGCCGCGCCACCTGCCCCGGCCGCCCGAATCGGGCCAGACCGAGTACTGGTGGACCCGGATCGGGTAGCGGGACTCCATGACCTCCACCGGGATGTTCTTCAGGTCGCCGCCGCCGTAGTTGATGAGCCCGTTGGTGCCGTCGCCGCCCTGGTAGGCGCCCCAGCCGACCGCGGTGGCCTCTCCCACCACGAAGTCCTCGCCGGTCCGGGGGTTGGGGCCGCTGAACAGGACGTTCATCGGGTCGGCGGCCTGGCCGGCCACCACCCGTTCGGGGACCGCCGGCGCCAGCGCCCGGATGAACAGGTCGATCATCATCCCGAGGTGGGGGTAGTAGTACTGGCAGGCGGCCGGCTCCCGGGCGTCGAACACGGAAGCCTCCGGCGCGCTCAGCGTGAGGTTGCGGAAAGTGCCTGCTGTGACCGGGACGTCGGAGTTGATCAGCATCTTGAAGGCCAGATTGGCCGCCGCCTCGGTCTGGGCCAGTCCACAGTTCATGCAACCGGGAGTCATCGGCGCCGACCCGTCCAGGTCGACCCTGATCTCCTCGCCCTCCACCGTCACCACCACCTTCACGTACACGGGATCACCGCCCGGTCCCCAGCTGTCCATCTCGCCGTCGGTCTCGTACACCCCGTCAGCGATGGATGCCACCGCCTCGCGATCGAGGCGTTCGCACTGGTCGAAGATGACATCGGCGGCGGCGGTCACGGTGTCCAGCCCGAAGCGGTCGATCAGCTCCGCAAGCCCGCGCTCGCCGGTCCGGCAGGCGGCGATCTGGGCGTGCATGTCACCCCAGATCGAGCGGGGAAGGCGGCTGTTCCGAGTCAGGAAGTCAAGCATCCCCCGTTCGGGCTCGCCTTCCCGGTAGAGGTGGACGGGCGCGATCCGGTAGCCCTCCTGGTAGATGGAGGTGGAGTCCATCGCCTGGCCGGGATCCTTGGCGCCGATGTCCAGCCAGTGGGCCTTGGTGGCGCCGAACCCGACCAGTTCCCCGCCGTGGAAGATGGGCGAGATCACGTTGACGTCGTTGAGGTGGCTGCCGACCATGTAGCTGTCATTGACCGCGTAGACATCACCGGGCCGGCAGCTCTCCGGGCCGCCCATATGCTCGAGAGTGACGTCGATGGCGGCTTCCAGACTCCCGAGGAAGATGGGCAACCCGGGAGCCTGTCCGAGCAGGTTCCCGCGGGCGTCGAAGAGGCCGACCGAGCAGTCCTTCATCTCGTAGATGATGGGGGTGTAGGCGGAGCGGGCCAGGTTGTTGTTCATCTGGGACGCGATCGAGATGAAGGCGTTACGGATCACCTCTACGGTGACCGGGTCTACGTACATGTTGCTAACTCCTATCGCCCGGCGAGGGCGGCTCGGGTAATCCTATGGACACGGGCGCTTCGACCGCCTTCCAGCACCGGACCAACTGACCGGTACGGGTCTCCCGCAGCGGCTGCGGCTCGGCGCACTTCGACTCCGAGAACGGACATCTCGGCATCAGGCGGCATCCGGGCGAGCCCAGGTGATCGGTGCTGATCTCACCGGACAGGCGTACCGGCTCCCCCAGATGGCCCGGTTCCTCGAGTTGGGCGGCTTCCAGCAGGCCGCGGGTGTAGGGGTGGGCGGCTTGGCGGTAGACCTGATCCCGGGTGCCGATCTCGACGAACTGACCGAGGTACATCACCGCCACCCGGTGGGCCATGGCGTACACCACCCGGAGGTCGTGGGCCACCAGCAGGTAGGCCAGTTGTGCGGTCTCCTGGAGACCGGTGAGCAGGTTGACTATCTGGCCCCGGATGGACACGTCCAGGGAGGAGGTGGGTTCGTCCAGGAACAGCAACCGGGGTTCGACCAGCAGGGAGCGGGCGACGCTCAACCTCTGCAGCTGGCCTCCGCTGACCTCGGCCGGGCGCCGGTCGGCGATCTCGGGAGACAGGCCGACGTTGCGGATGGCGTCTTCGATGGCCTGGTCCTGTTGGGCGGGCGTGCGCTCCCCTCCGAACTCGGCGAACTCGCGGAGGCTGGACCGGATCGTCGCCCTCGGGTCGAAGGCAGCCAGCGGATCCTGGAACACCATCTGCAGGTTCGTCCGCATGGGCCGGAACTGCTTCTCGCCCAGATCCAGGATGTCCTCGCCCAGCAGCGACACGTGACCCTCGGTGGCGTCGGTCAGCTTGAGGATCACCCTGCCCACCGTCGACTTGCCCGATCCCGACTCGCCGACGATGGCGAAGGTCTCGGACGGCCAGACCTCGAAGCTGACGCCATCCACCGCTCTCACCACCCGCTGGCGGAGCTTGGCGTCGCGGGAAATGTAGTCCTTGACCAGGTCACGGACTTCGAGGAGCGGGGAGTTCACGCCTTCACGCATGCCACTTCCCGGTCTGCGATTGTCCGGAGCTCCGGCACACCGTCACGGCACTCCTCACCCACCTCCGGGCAGCGGCTGGCGAAGGGGCACTCGACGAGCGGGTCCAAGAGGGTGGGAACGGTCCCCGGGATGGCGTACATCCGTCCCTCGTCCACGGTGGCGAAGGCCCGCAGCAATGCCGTGGTGTAGGGATTGGCGGGGGAGGAGGTCACCGACGCCGTCGGTCCGCTCTCCATGACCCTCCCCGCGTACATCACCGCGGTGCGTTCGCAGGTCTGGCGGGCGATGGCGATGTCGTGGGTGATCAGGAGTAGCGACGCGCCTCGGTCCGTTACCTGTTCCACCACCAACTCAAGTACCTGTTGCTGGAGGGTGGCGTCGAGCCCGGTGGTGGGTTCGTCGGCGATGAGGAGGTCCGGTTGGCAGGAGAGTGCCATGGCGAGGGCCGCCCGCTGGGCCATCCCTCCCGAGTACTGGTGTACGTAGTCGCCGGCTCGCCGGCGGGCGTCGGGAACTCCCATCTGGTCGAGCAGGTCGATGGCTCGGAGGTGGCTGTCGCGTCGCCCGGCGTCGGAGTGGGTGCGGATGACCTCTGCGATCTGGCCTCCGACGGTCAGGACCGGGTTGAGAGAGGCTCTGGGGTTCTGGAACATGATGGCGATCTGGGGGCCGCGCAGATCACGCAAGCGCCGCTTCGAAGCGCCGAGCAGTTCCTCGCCGTCCAGCCGGATCGATCCTCTCAGGATTTCCGCCCCCTCCGGGAGCATCCCGATGACTGCGGCCGCGGTGAGGCTCTTGCCGGATCCGGACTCCCCGACCAGCGACATGCGGCTGGAGCGCGGCACCCGCAGGTTCACGCCCTGGAGTGGCATGGAAGCGTCCTCCGTGCCGGTGCGGAACCCGACTGCGAGGTTCTCGATGTCGAGGAGCGGAGGCGCGTCCATTGTCGGGGTGGCGCGGCTACCGGTCATCGGTTCCCGATCGAGTCGCGTTGCCCGTGCCTGATCTCGTCGGACAGGTAGTTGAGGGTCAGGACGGTGGCCAGGATGGCCAGCCCCGGGAAGAGTGAGATCCACCACTGCCCGTAGTACATGTAGTCGATGCCGTCCCGCACCATGGCGCCCCATTCGGCGGTGGGGAGCTTGACGCCGAGCCCGACGAAACTAAGAGCGGCCAGGATCTGGATCGCCCACGCCACGTTCACCGAGAACTGGGCGAACACGATCTCCGACACGTTGGGCAGGATGTGGCGCCGCAGGATGGTGGCCTGGCTCTTGCCCGCGCACCGCGCCGCCAGCACGAAGTCGGAGTCGACCAGGGGTTTCACTGCGCTCCGGGTGAGGCGGAGATACACGGGGACGTTCACCATCGCGATGACCATGATCAGGATGGGAATGCTGGGGCCCAGGGCGGCCACGATCCCGAGGGCCAGCAACAGCGTGGGGAAGGCTTGGAACGACTCCGAGACCCGCAGCAGCAGCGCGTCGAAGGCGCCTCCCCGGTAGGCGCCCAGGGCTCCTAGAGGCATCCCTACGACCACCGCTAGCGCAGCCGCGATCAGGCCTACCCAGAGGTCGAGGCGGGCGGCATGAACCACCCGGGCGAAGATGTCCCTGCCGAACTGGTCGGTCCCGAACCAGAACTCAGCCGAAGGGGCGGTCAGCGTGCCACCCAGGAAGCCCAGCGGGTCCCTGACGAGGAAGGGTCCGACGAGCGCTACCAGCACGATGATCGCCATGGAGAGATAGGCCGGCGTCCGGAACACCTTGCGCACCAACCTCCCCGACCGATTGCGCGTGGGCGTCCTGCGGTCCGGCAATGCCCGGGCGGTCATGTCCTGGTCCTCGGGTCGATCACGAAGTGCAGGATGTCCATGATCAGGTACACCACCAGGTATGAGAGGGCGCTCAACAGGACGGCGGCCAGCACCGGGGCGAAGTCGGACTCGCTGATGGAGTCGATGGCGTACTTGCCGATGCCGGGTCGGGCGAACACGAACTCGACCAGCACCGTCCCGCCCAGCAGGTAGCCGTACATGATCGCCCCCATCGTGGAGACGGGAAGCAGCACGTTGGGGAGCGCGTGGCGGAGCACGATCGATCGCTCTGGCACCCCTAGCGCCCGGGCGGATCGGATGTGATGCGAGGCCATCGTCTCGCGCATGAAGCCGCGGGTGACCCGCACCATGGGCGCTCCCACTGTCACCGCCAGCGTCACCGCGGGCAGGATCATCTGTACTGCGGCAGCTTTGAACGCCTCCCAGTCACCGGCCAGGATGGCGTCGATCGTGTAGAAACCGGTCGTGTGGGGCGGGACGTCCCCCAGCGTCCGTCCGAGCGCGGGGGGCGCCCATTCCAGTGTTGCGAAGAACACCAGCAGGAGGATCATGCCGAGGAAGAACTCGGGTATCGACACTCCAAAGCCCGACAGTGCGTTGGCCAGGCGATCGGAGAAGGAACGCCTCCGCAACGCCGAGACGATCCCCAGGGGGACCGACCAGCCCAGAGCGAGGATCAGGGCCGCGCTGCCGAGCTCGATGGTGGCCGGCCAGCGGGCCCCGATGTCGGTGGTGACCGGATTGCGGGTCCGCCAGCTGTCGCCCAGGTCGCCGGACGCCAACTGCTGGATGTAGCGGAAGTACTGCTCGTGGATCGGGAGGTCGAGGCCGAGCCGCTCGGTGACTGCTATCACCGTGGACTCGTCGGCCATGACCCCCACGATCATGTAAGCGGGGTTACCGGGTAGCAACCTGGTCACCACGAAGGCGACCAGCGACACGCCGAATAGCGCCACCAGCATGTAAGCCAGCCGGCGAAGCACGTAGACGGCGAGGTGCATACCCTCTCCCTCGGTTGGTTCCTCTTTCTGGTCCTCAGAGGGTGCGCGGATCAGTGTCCGCGCACCCTCCTAGTGGTCTGTCTGCGAAACAGCTCGGCCATTCCGCAGACAGACAACTTAGGTGATCCTCGATCAGCCTGCCGGGTAAAGGTCGGCGAAGCGAGGTATGGCGTTCGGGTACAGCACGAATCCATCCACATCCTCACGCATGGCGAACTTGAAGTCCGGCTGCGCCAGGAAGACCCACGGAGCATCCTCGGAGATGAGCCTCTGGGCTTCCTCGAAGATCGCTCTACGGGCGGCGGGGTCTTGCTCCGCCCAGCCGTCCGTGATGATCTCGTCGACCCGGGCGTTCGAGTAGTCGGCGTAGTTGCCGAACACTCCCGACTCCAGGGTCAGGGACAGCTGGTAGTTCGGGTCATCGATCCAGGCCAGCAACTCGTCCACGAACATCTGGAGCTGCTTGCCCACCTTGCGCTCCGCGAACACGGGGGACTGGAGGGTCTCGATCTCGACGTCCATGCCGATCTCGCGCAGCGCCGACTGGACACGGACCGCGATCAGCTGGTGCTCCGCCTTGGCGGAGTCGATCGACAGGGTCACCGTGCCTCCGTCGTAGCTGCTGGAGGCGAGAAGCTCCTGCGCCCTGGCGGTGTCCTGGAAGTATCCGACCTCGGCGCCCAGCGAGACCGCCGAGCCGTTGGGGATGGCCCCGTGGAGGCGGCGGGCGTCGCCCTTGTAGACGTTCTCAAGGATGTCGTCATAGTTGACGCCGTAGGAGACCGCCTGGCGGACCGCCACGTCGTCGAACGGGGCGATCGAGTTGTTCATGCCCACGTAGGCCATGTTCTTGGAAGGCGCCCGGACGACCTTCACGCCCTCGGATCCGTCCAGTGCGTTGAACTCCTCGGTCCCGAGACCGACCGCCAGGTCGATCACTCCGGCCCTGAGCAGCTGGACGCGCTCGGCGGGTGACGGGATGATCTTCCAAACGATCTTGTCGTAGGCGGGACGGCCACCCCAGTAGTTGTCCCTGGCCTCGAACACGACCTCTTCGTCGGGCGTCCGGCTGACCAGGCGGTAAGGACCGCTGGGGTTGTCGGCGTTGCGCGCCATGTACTCGGTCGCCCAGGGGTCATCATCGGTGGCGTTGGCGGCCACCACGGCGGGATCGACCGCTGCCGAGCTGGACATGTAGAAGGACTGCATCACCATCGGGCTGCGCCGGTCCGACACCAGCTCCAGGGTGTACTCGTCGATCACGGTCGGGGGCTTGGTCACGAAGGCGATGTTGGTGAGCAACCACGCGCCACCGCCGGGGGTGTTGAGGTTGCGGTCGATCATGAACCGAACGGTCTCGGCGGTGATCGGAGTGCCGTCGTCGAACGTCATGCCTTGCCGCACCTTGATGGTGAAGGTAAGGCCGTCGTCATGCTCGACCCACGACTCGAAGTAGCGGGGCAGCAAGTTGTCCGCATCTCCGAGCATGGCGCCGTTCTGCTCCACGATGGGGTGGATCACCGGAACGTCGTAGACCATCAGCAGCGCCTCGTGGGCCCTGATGAAGTTGGCGCAACACGGGTCGAGAGTCTCGATGTCGCCGGGAACTCCGATGGTGAGCACCCGCTCCTCCATCATCGTTTCTTCGGCCGGCGCCTCCTCGGCGGTCTCTTCCATCGTTTCTTCGGCCGGCGCCTCTTCGGTCATGGCTGCCGCCGTCGTGGCCGTAGTGGCTTGTGCGGCTGTGGTGGCAGGCGCGCTCTCCGGCTCGGCATCGTCCGAGCCGCAGGCCGCTACTACCAGCGCCAGCGCGGCGAATACGGCAATCAGGCGGAGCCGGACAGCCGATCTCGTTCTGTTCATTTGCTTTCCTCCCTAGTTGGGTTTGTTACTCGACCGCTCCAACCGTTCGGCGAATTAACGACGCTCGGGGCTCGAGAAGCGGCCGGTTGTCTTGCTTGTCAGTTACTCCCGGTCCTGGCCAGCATCTCGGCGTAGAGAACGGGGGTGATGAGCGGATCGAGCACGCGCACCGGGACCTGTTCGCGGATGGGGCCGAGCAGGCCCGACCACAGGGTGCAGGCAAAGAAGAGCACGTCCGCGTCGAGGTCGCGGAAGGCCCGCTGCGCCGCATCCAGCGCGGTGGTCGTGGCGGAGACTTCCATCTCGGCCCGGACCGCGGCCCGGAGCCCCGGTGGATCCTCGGCCAGCAGCCGGTTCACCTCGTCGGCGGGGGGATGGCCGCTGGGGGCTGAGATCACCCCGGCGAAGATGGACTCGGCGCCGTAACGATGGATCAGGCGGCGGATCCAGTTGGCGTTTTGCGGAAGGTTCTCACCCTCGCCACTCTCGATCCGGGGACAGATGACCGCCATCTGACCGAAGGCGCGACCCGCCGCCACCGCCGCCTCCATCGGTCCGGTCACGGGGATGTCCACCAGGTCCTTGGCGTCCTCCACGCCAGGATCGGCGGCGCAGGCGATCACGACCGCGTCGAACCCGTCCCGTTCCGCCGTCTCGACCTGGGTGAGCAGCTGGTTCATCAGGAGCGAGTGGGCCGGAAGGAAGGCGGTGGCCGGGACGCCGGTACCCATCAGCGAGCGGACCTCGACCTTCGTGTCGGGGGCAGTGGCTCTTGCGATGGCCTCCTCGACCATCGGGTTGTACACGTCAACCCCCATCGGGTTGATGACCTGGATTCTCATGGTTTCCGTACCTCCAAGACTGGACTGCTCGTGTGCGGATACCCGGTTCCGCTTCGGACGGGGTCGGGGTGTGCGTTCATCGTACAGCTGGCTGCCTCGACATGGTCACTTCACGACCGATTCAGGACGAGGTGCCCGTGCCCCGATACCGTGGCGGTCCAACTCGGTGGCACGAGGGTGGTGCACGCGTCCTCCAGGACTATCGCCGGCCCCGCTAGCTCCGCGGCCCTCGGCAGCTCCGAGCGTTGGTAGACCGGGGTCTCGAACCAGGTGTCTCCGAACCAGGTTCGCTCCAAGCCGGTCGGCGAGGGCATTTCGCCGGTTGGAAGGGCCTGGGGGCGGGGGCGGGTCATGCCACCGAAGGCGGCCATCCGGAGGTTGACGAACTCCACCGCCTCCCCGGGATTGCTGTGCCCGTACCGGACGTTGTGGGCCTCGGCGAACTGGTCCGGTATCCCTTCGATCAGTGCCTTCATGCCCTGGCTCGTATCGAGCGGGAGTGTGACGGTGTACTCCTGGCCCGAGTAACGCAGGTCGGCCGACGGCTCCAGCGTGATCGCCTGGTCGTCGAAGCCGTCTTCCTTGACCATCAGCCGGGCCCGTTCCTCCAGGTCGGACAAGGCGGCCTCGAGGGCTTCATCGGAGAGGTCGGCCACCCGCACGTAGAAACTCTGGACGGCGTCGTGGCGGGTGTCGGTCTGGAGCATTCCATAGGCGGAGAGGACACCGGGATTGACCGGTACCACCACGGTGTCGAGATCCAGCTCGTCTGCTAGCGACGTGGCATGGAGCGGCCCGGCTCCGCCGAAGGCCACCAGGGTGAAGTCGCGGGGGTCGATCCCACGCATCACCGTGATCTCCCGGATGGCGTTCGCCATCGTAGAGTCGGCCACGGCGACCATGCCGGCCGCCAGCCCGAGCTCATCCATCCCCAGGGACTCCGCCACAGCCGTCAGGGAGTGTTCGGCTGCTGCCTTGTCGATCGACATGCCGCCCGCGAGGCGGGTGCTGCCGGGAAGCCGACCGAGATGGAGG
>VXRE01000048.1 GCA_009838635.1 Acidimicrobiia bacterium
GCCGAGCGGCACTATGAGTGCCTGCTAGGGACGGTGCATCGAATACGAGACCCGGGCGGAGGCGTGTGGGAGGTTCGCCCCTCAAATGGCGCACGCCCGCGCCAGCGCCCGCTTGCCGGCCGACTTGAGCTTCCCCCATGCCCCCTGGTTGGGCTCCGAACCGTCACCCATCTTGACCTCGAACGTGATGCCGTCCTCGATGTACATCATCGCTCCGGCCTCGGCCACCACCGTCTCCTGGGGGTCCAGTTCCACCTCCACGAACTGCAGGTCATCACCGAGAATCCGGTAGTCGACCTCATGACTCCTCACGCCCACCTCCAAAACGCCGATCCGATGAACCACTCCAGAACCTACCACCGCGCCCCGCACCTGGCGCGCCAATCCGTGCTGCTCGAGATTGAACAATCGATTCGTTTCATAGAAAGTTGATATAGTGTTACACATGTTTAGGTGTGTCCTTCGGAACGTCTTTCCGGTTCCAGATGCGTAACTCGATGCGGATGAACCGGACGGCCCGGTTCGTGGCCGTGAGCGTCGCCCTTCTGCTCGGACTCCTCGCTCCGGGACACCCGGTCGAGGCTGCCGGCAAGCCACGGACAGACACCGCTCCCTTCGGCACCATGGTCGTGAACGGGTTCCTGGTGCCGATCCCGCGCCCGAAGAACGACCAACTCGTCATGCACCCGGTGGCCCGGATCGCCGGCGACCTGGCCCCCAAGTCGGTCGTGGCGTCGGGAACCGGCTTGTACCTGGCTCAGAACATGATGTACCGGCACACCATCTCGGTCCTCGACCACACGAAGCGCATCGTCAAGACCATCGACGACTCGGTCAACCTGCGGCAGTTCGGGTATGACGCCCCCGGAGATGTCTACCGGGGAGCACCCGTGGAAGCGGCCTTCACGTCGGACGGATCGTTCGCATTCGTGTCCAACTACCGCATGTACGGCCGGGGATACGACCCGCAGGCCGGCAGCGACACCTGCGGGAAGGACCAGGGACAGGACAGTTTCGTATACCGCATAGACACCACGGCGCTCGAGATCGACCGTGTCTATGCGGTCGGTCCCGTACCGAAGCACCTGGCCGTGACGCCCGACAACCGTCTCCTGGTGGTATCCAACTGGTGCGGCTTCGATGTCACCGTGATTGACCTGGTCACGCATGAGACGCTTGCCGAAATCGATGTCGGCCGCCACCCGAGAGGTGTGGCGGTCACGGGCGACGGCAAGACGGCCTACGTGGCCGTGATGGGGTCCACCGGCATAGCCGCCGTAGACCTCTCGGCGTTCTCACCCGACAACGGCGACACCGAGACGGCAGACCCTCCTGCGCCCACATACATACGCGACGTCGGGATATCGCCGCGCCATCTGGTGCTGAGCCCGGACGGCAGGACCCTGTACGCCACGCTCAACGGAGAGGACGCGGTGGTAGCAGTCGATCTCGACTCGGGACAGGTTATCCGCCGCGCCCGGACCGGCCAGGCACCCCGCAGTATTGACATCTCCTCCGACGGCACGGCCCTCTACGTCGTCAACTACAAGTCGCACACCGTGAGCAAGCTACGGGCCCGCGACTTCACCATCCTCCAGGAGCTCGACACGACCCCCAGACCCATCGGGATCACCTACGACCCCTTCAACAACGAGGTCTGGGTCTCAACCTATTCGGGCACCATCCACGTATACGCCGAGGAGGCCACGCGGCCGGCTCACGGCACCTGACCGTCCCGCACAGAGCGCGGTTACCTGAGTCGACATCCTTCGCTTCGGACTGTTGATCACCGCAGTGGGCCACCGCCGACGTGCATCACTAACTCCTCAACCAAGTTACCGTCGTTCTCATGGGAGCCATCCTGATGGCGGGAAGCGTCTTTCGAGTCCCAGCCGCCGAGAGGGGTGCCTCACGGCGGCGGAGGCTTCACGGAGTTGCTTTCGGCCGGAGGGTGGCGATCAGGGGGAATCCGTCACCGGGCTTCGGTGTTCAGAGGAGTGATGAGCAGTTTGACTCCTCGACCGGAAGACACCGACATCGGCGGCATCGGCGCCAGCGGCACCAGCCTGAGAGTGAAGGTTGGGACCGATCCACCACTCCCAGCGGCCTCTCACGAAGCCTTGATGGCCCACTCCGGCCGGGGAGTGGCGGCGTGTCATTGAAGCTACCCACCACATGGCCGCCCTGTCCCCATGCTCGGGGGTCCTCACCTTTGCGGGATTCCCGGCACGAGGGCAGTTCGGCCGGAACCCCGATCGGCTACGCGCGACTCTGAAAGGAGGTGAGAGATGTTTGGAGACAAGGAATCATCCAGGAGCAAGAAAAGGCCTGCCGCTGTCGCCCTGACAGCGGCGGTTTTCATGGTGCTGCAGACAGTCGCACTTCTCGCTGCCTGGCCGACCCCGGCCCTGGCCGTTGTCCCTGGTCCCACCCCGATATGCCCTGACCCCATCACCGAGGGCGATACCGATCGGGTTGGGATGCGTTGGCCTGGCCCCCCGATCGGCCCGAAGTACTTCTACGCCCTGATCGATGGCCACACTGCCAACTACAGCGACTTCGCCGGCCATGGGAGGATGAGGGTGGACGCCCAGGGCGTCAGCGATACCCTGTGGATCCCCGTGGTGACCACGCAGGACACCCGGCCCGAACACGACGAGACCTTCGAGATGGGCCTCTTCGCCGATGGCACATTCCACTCCTGCGTCGTCACGATCGTCGACGACGACGCGCCGGCCATCAACGGTGTGGCCGTGACCTCCACGCCCGTCCGGGGAGACACCTACCGCAGCGGGGAGAACATCGACATCACGCTGACCTTCGACATGGCGGTCGATGCGGCAGACGATGCTTGGCTGACCCTCCGCCTCGGCGACGGAGACCAGCACACCCCGAGAGAGGCGCGGTACCTCCGCGGCTCCGGGACCAGACACCTGGTCTTCCGCTACCAGGTCCAACCCTCCGACAGTGATCCTGACGGCATCGCAGTCAGCGGCACCGCCCACGATGACGGCTCGACCCACGGCTTGGGTGGCACCTATGCGAGCGGAACGGACGTTCCCGTCGATCCCACCCATGCAGGTCTCGAAACGGCGGCCAACCACAAAGTCGACGGCAGACCCTACGTGAAGAGTGTCGGGGTCGTCTCTACGCCGCCCGACGGATGGGAGGCCTACCGGGCGGATCAGACCATCGAGATCGCCCTCACCTTCGACACCGCCGTGGTCGTGGAAGGAGAAGTGCGCCTGGGACTCTATGTGGGTCTGGTCCATGACAACTGGGCAGAAGCCTGGCGAGAGGCCGATTACCTCAGAGGCTCGGGCGCCGACACCCTGGTCTTCGGCTACACCGTCGTGCCGGGAGACACGGACATCAGGGGGATCGCTATCCCCGGTGGCGGCACCGCAGTCCTGGGCAGCGGAACCATCAAGGCCGACGGCACCGACGTCGAATACCAGATGCACTTCCCGGCTACCGGCCATCTACCGGATCACAAGATCGACACCGCCGCTCCCACATTGTCGGGCATCTACCTCACATCCCGGCCCGCCAACGGGCAGGCCTACCAGGCGGGAGAAGTAATCAGGGTGGAGGTGGTGTTCAGCGAACCGGTCACCAGGACCGGCGACCTCCAGTTGGAACTGGACATCGGCGGTGAGAACCGGCGTGCCACCCTCCGGCCCGATACCAACCCAAACCGGCGCTTCAACAACGACATGGTGTTCGAGTACCAGGTCCAGGCAGACGACACCGACCCCGACGGAATCGAGGTCAGCGCCAACAGCATCCAACTCAACGGCGGCACGATCCACGACCGCGCCGGTAACGCCGCCGTCTCCCACCAACCCGTAGCCGCCGACCCGCACCAGAAGGTCAGCACCGACGTCGAGTACTGACGGTTCCTCGGAGACGGGTATCACGAGGGCCCACCGACCTGAGTAGTTGCCGGACGGTCCAATTAGCTACCACTGACCTGAAACTCAGCAGCCGAAGGAGGGTCTGGTCCGGGCGCACCGGATCAGACGACTCCTGGCACCCCCAACCACGGCGGATAGCCGCCACATCCGACCCACAGATCGGGCCATCGCTGAACCAGGTGGGGTAGCATTGCTAACCAATGGAGGACACAACACTGAGAGGAGTGAATGTGACCTCTGTTCCTGCGACCGACACCGCCGACAAGGTCCTCACGCTGGCTGACATAGACGCGGCCACCGGGAAGAACCCGGATCCGACCGGGGACTTCGCCGCGGGTCGAACCCATTTCCACGAGAGCACGGACGACTTCCTAGCCTGCCTCGCCTCCCAACCCAGCGAGGCAACCAGCCGCTAATCGTCCTCCAATGCCGACCCATGAGGAGTCCGCCGCGTTCTTGCGCGACTTCAGGCACCTGACCGACTCGCAGAAGGCGCGATTCGCAAGAGCACTCGCCCGATTCGTTGCTGATCTCCTAGCGATGGAGGCGGGCCAGAAGACCTGGTTCAGGCCAGGTCTACGCGTAAAGCCGGTGCGAGGTGCCCCTGATCTGTTCGAGATGTCATGGGCACCTGACGGGCGCGCAACGTTCTCGTGGGGTGATCCCATTGTCAGCGGGACACGGCATGTCCTCTGGCACCGCTGCGGCACCCACAACATCCTGCCGTGACCTGGGTAAGTCGCCGCCTCATCCACCAAACCCACTCCGACAGGGGCCACCACTATGAACAGCGAGAGGTCAAAGAGTGGCGGGTGCCCTTAAGAGTGGAGAACCGGGGTTCCACCACGGTCTCGTTCGTGCTCAGCTTCGCACCACCACCTCCCCGAGTAGACCTCGCCACCTTGACGCAGTCAGCCATCGACCGCGGCCGGATAGTCATCGAAGCCCCCGACGTAGAGGAGGTAGTAGGCCCGGCACCTTCCCCGGTTAGCCAACACATACAGCCGCTAATCGTCCGCCGATGCCGACTACGTGAGGCATGCTGAAGACCTGACAGTAGGGTGTTTCCATGCGTATCAGGACTGCGGAACTGCAGGATGCCGACTCGCTCGCCAGGGTTCACGTCGACTCGTGGCGGTCCACCTATGCCGGCATCTTGCCTGACGAGTTCTTGGCCGGACTCTCGTACCGGGATAGGGAGTCGTTCTGGGAACAGGTCCTCACGACGGCGCGGCCCACCGTCAGCAATTTCCTCGCGGAAACCGCTTCCGGTCATGTGGTCGGCTTGGCCGCGGGAGGGCCGGAGCGAACCGGAAACAAGAACTACCTGGGGGAGCTCTATCTCGTCTACCTGCTCGAGCAGTACCAGCGCAGGGGTTTGGGGCGCCTCCTCGTCTCGGCCGTGGCAGAGAGGCTGTTGGCGGACGGGTTCGACTCGATGCTGCTGTGGGTGGCGAAGGACAACCATCCCGCGTGCCGCTTCTACGAGGCTCTCGGAGGGGAACTGATCGACAGCAGGACCATCGACATCGCCGGAGCAGGCGTAGCCGAGGTGGCCTACGGATGGCAGCAGGTCGCCGACCTGTTGACCGATCAGGCAGGAGTCTGAGCAACCCACACTACAGTGGGGGAGCCCAATTCGCCTGCCCGGGACCGCGATCATGTCCATCCGAAGGTTCACCGAAGTCGAGGCCTACCAGCACGCCGACGACGGCTACTACTACCGGCCGCTGGTCGCCGGGAAGGAGCTGTTCTCCTACGTGGCCCACGTTCCCGCCGGCGGCTACATGCCACCCGATGCCGAGGAGGCCGAGCTCTTCGAGCTCTCGCTGTTCATGCTCGAGGGACACCTCGACGGGATCCTCGACGAGGACCGCTTGGCCCTTTCTCCAGGTGATGCGCTCCACATTCCCAGGGGGATGCCCTTCGGAGTGGAGAACCGGGGTTCCGCCACGGTCTCGTTCGTGCTCAGCTTCGCACCACCACCCCCCGGAGTAGACCTCGACACCATGAAACAGTCAGCCATCGACCGCGGCCGCGTGGTGATCGAAGCCCCCGACGTAGAGGACGTAGTCGGCCCGGTCACCTTCCCGCCGTAGGCATCAGAGTCTCGGCCGGCGGTTTGGACTCGGGACAACAGGGGCGCAGATGACTATCTCGGGAATCTGGACGCGGAACGATGAAGGATGGCGACTCAGCCGACCCGAAGGGTTCCCCGACGAGGCGACGCTACACAGGCTGATCGAAGACACGCCAGAGATGCTGCCCCTGGCTGGCACGCCGGCACTCTTGGTACTCGGTAGTGAAGTGCCCCTGGGATCCGGCTACGCGGACCTCGTGGGGGTGGAGGCGTCGGGCCGACCTGTCATCATCGAGATCAAGCTGGCGCAGAACAACGAGGCTCGTCGCGCTGTCGTTGCGCAAATCCTTGCCTACGCGGCGAACCTCCACGGTACGACCCGGGAACAACTGGAGGACCGCTTCAGTTCGGAGCTGAAGCGGCGCGGCCACGAGTCCCTTGTGGATGCGATGAGATCGGTCCAAGAGGAGGCGCTCGACGCTGAGGAGTTCTATACGTCTCTCGACGAGCACCTGCAAGGGGGCAGGTTTCGGCTCGTGTTCGTACTCGACGACGTGCCGGCTGAGTTGATGACGCTCGTCGCCTACCTGGAACACGTCACCGACAAGTTGATGATCGACCTAGTCGCGGTTAACTCCTTCGACGTGGACGGCGCTTCCGTCGTCCTACCGCAACGGGTAACCCCCGAACGGCACGAAGTAACCGTCAACGAGAAACGCCGCGGCAAGTCCGGCACCCTCTATCGGGGGAGCGAGAGATTCGAGCAGAGCATCAACCAAGCACCTCCCGAGAGCCACGAGACACTGCAAAGGCTCCTCCTGTGGGCTCGGAGTCTCGAAGCGAACGGTTGGATACGACTCGCTACCTTCGAGGGCAAGGGAGCGAAGCGATTCACCTTGCTCCCACGTCTCGTGGTCGAGAACGTGGGCCTAGTCACGATCTGGAATGAGCGTGGCGCCTACCTGGCCTTTTGGCGCAGCGTATTCGAAAAAAAGGCGCCTCAGTTCATCGACCCGATCGAGAAACTGCTCGACACCCGCCTCGGCCAGGGCACGACAACCCGGCATATCAGCGAGAACCTCCTCTCCACCCTTACGGAGGCATACGAACACGCGGCCCGCCGAGGTTGAGACGGTTGTCGGCCATCCAGAGGCGGATCATCGGGATAGCGGAGAACCCGTACGCGCTGTGAAAGACCTGAACCCTGGCATTGGTGGGTATGGGTCGGCGGGGGAGTGTCACTGCCGAGTGGTATCAAGTAGGTTCTCGTAGTGGGGAGGACTCGAAGTGGCTGTTGAGATGGCGATCTGGAGGATGACCGAATCAGGGCCTCGGCACCTGGTGTCATCGCCGCTCGATTCAGAACAGCGTCTCGAGGATATGCTCGCTGAAGATCCCGGCATGTGCGGGATGGATCTGCTTGTTGTTGGACGCCAGGTGCGGACCCGATATGGCGGGTACATTGATCTCTTGGCCCTCGATGCTGACGGTCGCGCCCATGTCCTCGAGTTAAAGCGTGATCGGACTCCTCGCGACGTTGTCGCCCAAACACTCGACTACGGGTCTTGGGTACAGGATCTAGGCGTCGAGGACCTGGAGCAGATCTATCTGGACCACCATGATGGCGAAACCGACCTCGGACAGGCCTTCGCCGAGCGATTCGACAGCCCGCTGCCGGATGTGGTCAACGCCGATCAGCAGTTCACGATCATCGCGTCCGAACTCGACCAGACATCCGATCGCATCGTAGAGTTCCTCGCAGAGTCCTACGGCGTCCCCATCAACGCCGTATTCTTCCGCCACTTCAGTGACGATGGTCGTGACTACCTCGCCCGGACGTGGCTACTCGATCCACAGCCGGACGGAGACACGACGCAGCGACCATCGCGGCGAAAGAGCAGGCCATGGAACGGTCGGGACTTCTACTGTGTCCTCGACCGGGCCGATCAGCCCGAGCGCTGGGCCATAGCCAGAAAGTACGGTTTCCTAAGCGCAGGCGGGGGATCGCGCTACTGGAAACCCTTAAGACACCTCACACTGGACAAACGCGTGTTCGCATATGTGGGTGGCGCTGGCTATGTCGGCATAGGCCGGGTCATCGGCGAGATGACTCCCGCTCGCGCTGCCGACGTTGAGATAGACGGACAAAGCCAACCACTCCTCAGTCAACCAGAGCTAAGCGCCGAGAAGTGGAAGAACGCCGCCTCGGAGGACCCCGATCTGAGGGAGATGGTCGTACCGGTCGAGTGGCTGGGCACCCGGCCCATCGAGGACGCGGTCTGGGAACGCGGCCTTTTCTCCTCACAGCACGTCGCCTGCAAACTCCGCGACGAGAACACGATCAGGACGGTCGAGTCCGCGTTCGGACTTGACGCCACAACCGACTAAACGAACCATCGAGCAAGGAAACCGGCTGCCGGATAACCGGACGTAGGGAGGAGCGATGGACCTCGGGATGCCGGGCGCTGCCAGACTAGGGTCAAGGTGTCCCATAATGCATGTTATGTAAAGTTGCGGTCTCGATGCTCCACCCCAGAATCGCAACCCACGATGTCCGATCCCCTCCCAACGATCGGCGATGTCCCGAGATTCTTGCAAGAGTCCCAGGCCCGTCGTGAGTCCCAGGCCCGTCGTGAATATCGTTGGACCGCGGCAGCCACGAAACCGTAGAGGTTCCGAGGGTGGTCATTCCCTGGCCGAGCTCCGACGCCACACCTAGTGGGAATCGGCATCCTCGGTGATCGCGAGAACGCTCTCCCCTGAGTGCCCGTCCTGTTCGCCCGCCTGATGCTCTGGATCCTGATGCGGTGATTAGCTGCTACAATCACCGCACAATATGCGGCGGTTATTTATTCATGAGCATCCGGACTGGCCCCAACTCCGTTGGGAGGCCGACAAGGTAGCGGACAGCCTGGCAGTTGTCCGCTACAAGCAGGGACACCTGGTGGGCCGGATGCAATCGTTGGGGTTCGACCTCCGGCAGGAAGCGATTCTCGAGACTTTGACCCAGGACGTCTACAAGTCCAGTGACATCGAGGGTGAACGTCTCGACCTAGAACAGGTCCGCTCGTCTGTCGGCCGTCGCCTCGGTTTGGATGTCGGTGGTCTTCCCCACGCGGCGGACCGGGTCGAGGGCGTCGTGGAGATGATGCTGGACGCAACCAGCAACTATGACCGCACACTGACCGTCGAGCGGCTGTGGGGTTGGCAGGCGGCACTCTTCCCTACCGGGCGCAGCCGGATGCGACCGATCACCGTAGGCGGCTGGCGTGACGACCGTACCGGACCCATGCAGGTGATCTCGGGACCCATCGGCAAAGAACGCGTCATTTTCGAAGCACCCGCAGCGGCCCGGATCGACAACGAGATGGACGTGTTCCTCAGGTGGTTCAACGAGCCGTCGGACACTGACGGCGTGCTTCGGGCGGCATTGGCGCATCTATGGTTCGTGACCATCCATCCCTTCGATGACGGTAACGGACGCATCGCCCGAGCGATCAGTGACATGGCCCTAGCCCGCTCGGAGGGCAGCTCGCAGCGTTTCTACAGCATGTCATCGCAGATCCGGGTGGAACGCCGCGACTACTACCGGATCCTCGAACGGACACAGAAGGGAACACCGGACACTTCAGAGTGGATGGAGTGGTTCCTAGGGTGCCTCGGCCGAGCCATCGACGGAGCCGAGACGAACCTGGCATCCGTACTCGCCAAGGCTCGCTTCTGGCGACAGGTCGAAGGCGTCCCGCTCAATGTGCGCCAGCGGAGGGTTCTCAACCGGCTCCTGGACGGGTTCGAGGGCAAGCTGACCACCTCCAAGTGGGCAAAGCTCGCCAAGTGCTCGCAAGACACCGCCCTGCGCGACATAACAGCGCTGGTAAACGACGGAATTCTCGTCCGAAGCTCAGCCCGGGGTCGCAGCACCAACTACTCACTCACGCCCTCCCCATAGGCTTCGCTAGCCGCCCCGGCTTCAGACGTCGATGCTCTCCTCCCAGCGCTCGTTTCGGTCCCCTGGCGATTCTTACCGGCATGCGCGCACAAGACAACTGGGGCATTCGCTAGGGTCCACTGAGGCTGCCGATAGGAGTGTGATGCCCAAGCGTCTGACAGCGGATGAGGTGGCTCAGTACCGGCGGGACGGGTACATCTGCCCGGTTCCGGTGATGGATGCGGCCCGTGCGGCCGGTTACCGGCAGATGCTCGAGCGCTTCGAGTCCGAGCAGGGAGGGCCCGTGTCGGGGGCGCTTCGCAACAAGTGCCACCTGCTGTTCCGCTGGGTCGACGAGTTGATGCGCGACGAGACGGTGCTCGACACTGTCGAGGACTTGATCGGTGAGAACATCCTGTGCTGGAACACTCTCTTCTGGATCAAGGAGCCCCAGACCAAGTCCTACGTGTCGTGGCACCAGGACCTCAACTACTGGGGGCTGGACACGGACGACCTGATAACGGTATGGCTGGCCTTGTCACCCGCCACGCCCGAGAGCGGTTGCATGAGCGTTCTGCCCGGAAGCCACCGGGGCGAGTTCATGCCCCATGACGACACGTTCCAACAGGACAACATGCTGACCCGCGGCCAGGAGATAACGGTGGAGGTCGACGAGGCCGAGACCGTCTCGATGCCGTTACGGCCCGGTGAGATCTCGATGCACAACGGTCGCTTGGCCCATGCCTCCTCCCCCAATACGTCCCGTGACCGCCGTATCGGGGTCTCGTTCCACTACATGCCGACCAGGACTCGCCAGATCATCGGCGACTGGGACAGCGCTGCCCTGGTCCGTGGCGAGGACATTTACCGGCACTTCACCCACACCCCTCGACCCACCAGGGACTTCGACCCGGAAACGGTGAAGTTCCACAGCAAGGCCTCCGACGCCGTGCGCGACATCCTCTTCCACGGTGCCGACAAGGTACGGCAGACCCTCTGAGCATGATTGCAGGAACTCGGTAACCGACGCCCCGCCGGCTGTGACTACTCGGGTGGGACCACTACCCTCCCCCGGCCATGGATGACCTTCCACCTCAGGACAGCCACGTGCCGCCTTCTGCCCGCACGAGGGTCCGCCGCGGTCGGGAACGGGCCCGCTACGACCGGGCGGAAGTGTTGGAGATTCTGGACGCCGGCGTCATCGCCCATGTCGGCGTGGCGACGCCCGACGGTCCCCTCGTTCTGCCGATGGCCTACGGCCGCGACGACGAGATGCTCTACCTGCACGGGGCCATCGCCAATCACCTCCTCGGTTCTGGTGAGGAGCAGGAGATATGCGCCACCGTTACGCACCTCGACGGGCTCGTGATGGCCCGCTCCCCGTTCCACAACTCGATGAACTACCGCTCGGTGGTGGTGCGGGGCCGCGGCCGGCGGATCCGCGACGATCGGCGTAAGCTCGAGGCTCTCAAGCTCATCACCGACCACGTGGTCGCGCACTGGGACGATGTCCGCCCGCCGTCGCGGCCCGAGCTGCGCAAGACCCTGGTCTTGGAACTCCCTCTGGTGGAAGCGTCGGCGAAAGTGCGAACCGGGGATCCGATCGACGACCCCGAGGACATCGAAGGCCCCTGGTGGGCGGGAACGGTACCGATCACGACCCGCTTCGGCCGGGCGACCCCATCGGCAGACCTGGAGTCCGGGTCGAGCATCCCGGCACGCCTGCGTGCGCTGACCGATCTGACGCTAGACGAACGCCGGCAGCCTCATCGCAGGTGACATAGAAAAGAGAGATCAGAGACCGATGGCGCAGCCATCGCCCCTGGGATCGGAGCCGCCCCAGAGGACGCCGGTCTCCGGGTCGCGCACGATGATCTGCCCTCGGCCTACCACCGTTGTTCGCAGGGCGCCCGAAGCGGGACGGACGGGGTGCCCGAGTCGGGCCAAGGCGCTGATCGTGTCCTCGGGCATGGTGTCCTCGACCCAGATCTGACCATTGGGCGGGTCGTCGTAGATCGAGAAGCGAGGCTCGTCGATGGCACTCTGGGGGTCCATGCCGCGGTCCACCAGATTGATAACCGCCTGGACATGTCCCTGGGGCTGATTCCACGCGCCCATCACCCCGAAGGGTCCCATGAGCGACCCGTCCGGCCGGGTGAGCATGGCAGGGATGATGGTGTGATAGGGGCGCTTCCCGCCCTCCATGGCATTGGGGTGGTCCGGTTCGAGGACGAATCCGGCGCCGCGGTTCTGAAGGCTGAACCCGCAGCTACGGGGTACGATGCCGCTTCCGAAGCCGTGATAGTTGCTGTTGATGAAGGAGCATGCGTTGCCCTCTCCGTCGACCGTGCATAGGTAGACGGTGTCGGAGCCGCCCGGCAGCTGGCCGGCGGTTGCGAACTCGATGGCGGCCTCGGAGGAGATGAGCCGGCGACGCTCCGCCGCGTACCCTTTGCTGAGCAGGGCGGCGACGGGGACGCGGGCGCGGGTGGGGTCCGCGATGTAGGCCCGGGCGTCGGCGAAGGCCAGGCGGACCGCCTCGATGGTCGTGTGCAACGCTTCCGGCGACCTCGGTCGGGTCGAGGGGATGTCGAATCCCTCCAGGATGTTCAGAGCCATCAGCGCGGTGATGCCCTGGCCGTTGGGAGGACACTCGTAGACGGTGTAGCCACGGTAGGTGGTTGAGATCGGGCTGTCGAAGGATGAACGGTGATCTCG
>VXRE01000102.1:0-8783 GCA_009838635.1 Acidimicrobiia bacterium
CGGAGGCCCCTGCCGATGACCCTGTTCCCGGCGAGATAGAGACCGAGGCGCGGAAGCTCCTGGCCGATGAGCTGGGCGTGCACGAAGGGGACTTCAGGCTCCACAGCTCCGAGGGAGTGGCGTGGTCCGACGCCAGTCTGGGATGTCCACAGGAGGGTTATGCCCACGCCCAGGTCCTCACTCCCGGCTACAAGCTGGTCTTCGACCTCGCGGGTACGTCCCACGCGGTGCATACCAACTCGGACGGCTCGCACATGGTGATCTGCGAAGACGGGCGATAGCTCTTCGAGGGAGGTCCGCGCGTGCGCAGACGAGGGCGAGAGTGGGTGCGTCGGCGCGTTGCGTTGACCACTGCCGGGCGGCACGGCCTACGGCGTGCGGATCAGGTCCCACTGCGAGGTTGACGTTCGCCCCCCTCGGGGGAGCGGGATCGGTCGGCGAGGTCCGCGTCCCCGATGCGCCTGTTTGCGTGCCCAAGGCATCCGAACGAGCAGCAGGTCGTCACTAACACCATTGTGTTGTGCGTTCTTGCAGGCGCGGAAGCGTGTCCGGATTTCCCGGCAGGGTCCAGTCGACAGTCGATGCGCTTCCGGGGAACTCGATCGCTGTGGCATCCCCGCGCCGGTCGGTGAGCTCGCCGTCCCTGTACCAGCCCAGGAGATACTCCGTACAGAGATCGTCGCGGTGGTACCACCAGAGGGACACGTAGCCTGTCCCGACGACGCTTTCCGGGTACTCCGTGACCAGAGTCGGCAGGTCGCGGTCGCCGTACCATCCCGTAGATGCGGAATGGGGAGGGATTTCCCAAGGATCCCCTTCGACGGTGGTAATCCGCTCATTGACGGCATAGAGGAAGCTGTCGCGTTGGGGCTGCCTGTCCATGTCAGGCCAGCGTACTTGCAGCTTGAGGGCGACGGGGGGAGGCGGCAGTTTGGTGGGTAGCCACTCCTTGAATGCCCTGTAGGACTCGTCCACGCCGATGCCGAAGGCTTCCTCGAACGCATGCTGCCAGGTGGGCCGTGTCCCTAGGAGCGTCCAGTAGTTCACATACGAGTCCTCCTCCGCTCGCTCAAGCAAGTAGACGGAGGCAGCAAAGCCCATTGCGTATACGTAGAACTCCCCGAAAGAGCAGCCGAGCTCGCGATAGTTCGCTTCCGCGGTCATCTCCTCCAGGCTGATCTCGCCCCACTCCCGCTGGTAGTTCGCTATGTCGACATAGGGGTAGTACCTGTCGTCCAGAAAGGGCCGCCGCCCGGGTCTGCTCGGTGTGTATTCGTAGTCGGCGTACGACGCCAGACCTTCCATCAGCCACCGAGGTCCTGTCGAGGCGCCGCCGAAATAGGCGACCCCACCGTCCTGCAGTGTCGTGAAACCCGAAGCAAGTTGTCCCTGCAGGACATGGAAATACTCGTGGACGATGTAATGCTCGAGAAGTTGAAGGGACTCCCGAGTCCTCCCGTATATGAGGGTGGCGACCGCCCCGCCCGTCCCGGAAGCCGTAACCCATGCATACGGTGTGATCCCGAACCGAGGATAGGAGGCCGAGAGATCTCTCCCTACGAGGTCGTGGTAGACGGGGGACAGCGCCTCGTAGCCGGAACCGACCAGCACGGTGAAGTCCGTGGCCTCGACGCCGAACCGGTCGCTGAAGTAGGCGCGGGAATACTCCATCTCCTCGCGCAGGACCGCCTGGTCCTCCACCGGTATGTCCCCGGCGAAGATCCAGTCCGGAGGTGGAGACGCCGCTCGTGACACGGTGGTGGTCGTAGTCGTCGGATCCGACGTAGTCGTAGTCGTAGAGGTCGGCCCCGACGTAGTCGTAGAGGTCGGCCCCGCCGTAGTCGTAGTCGTCAGCTCCGACGTGACCACAGAAGTCGGCCCCGACGTAGTCGCGGAAGCCGGATCCGACGTAGTGGTAGTCGTCAGCTCCGATGTAGCCACAGAGGTCGGCCCCGACGTAGTCGCGGTCGTCGGCTCCGACGCCGGGGCGGTCAAGGCGGATCCCATCCCGCCGTCGTTACCGCATCCGACCAGGGGCGCCGCGGTGAGGCCGAGCAGGACCCGCAGCCCTCCACGCAGTAGCGTGCGGCGGTCCATCGGCGACGACCACCAGCGGTCTCGACCCTCGAGGTCGCTCAAGTGCTGGCTCCCTCTCGGGCGCTGCACGCGTCAGGCCCGGGCGTGGCCGGTGTCGACGCTGTGCCGGTTAGAGGTCTTCTCCGCGCGAGAGCCAAGCAGACGCCTCCCCGTGGCTGTGCATACTCCCCCGCTACCTTACCTCCGTGGGCATAACCAACGTGCGACCAATAGGGGAAGTGTCTATCATGATTTGTAACTACCTCTCCAAATCGACGCAATGGAGGTGACGGGGGTGAAGCAGCCGGACGAACGAGACCGCGAGATATCGGAGTTGCGCGAGCGCCTCGCCCGCCTGAGCGAGGCCGGTCTCCGGGTCAACGAGAGTCTCGATTTCGACACGGTGTTGCAGGAGGTGGTGGACAGCGCCCGGTCGCTGACAGCCTCCCGCTACGGGGCGATCACCATCCCGGGCGAGGTCTTCCGACGCCCGACCTTCATCGTCTCCGGTCTCACCAGGGAGGAACACCAGGGGTTCTGGGACATGCCGGAGGGACTGGGACTCTTCAAGTACCTCAGCGGGCTCGAGGAGCCCCTGCGGGTTCCGGACATCGCCGGCCACCTGGGGGCCCTGGGCATGCCCACGTTCCTGCCATCCGTGCCGGTGAGCTCCGCGCTGGTGGCCCCGATCCGTCATCTCGGTGTCGGGGTCGGCACGATCTACCTGGCCCGTGAGGCGGGCGGCCCGGAGTTCACCCAGGAAGACGAGGAGACCCTGGCGCTGTTCGCGTCCCAGGCGGCAATGGCCATCGCCAACGCCCGCAGGCACCGCGAGGAAAGGCGAGCCAGGGCCGATCTGGAGACCCTGATAGACACCTCCCCGGTGGGCGTCGCGGTCTTCGACGCCCTCACGGGAGCGCCGAAGTCCTTCAACCGGGAGGCCGGCAGGATCGTCGACAGCCTGCGCGATCCCGGGCAGTCCCCGGAGGACCTGCTGGAAGTTCTGACCCTCAGGCGGGCCGACGGGCAGGAGGTCTCCCTTCGGGAGTTCCCGATGGCCGATCTCATGAGCGCCGCGGTGAAGGTGCGGGCCGAGGAGGTCGTCATCGGCGTCCCCGACGGGCGGAGCGTGAGGGTGCTGATCAACGCAACTCCCATCCTCTCCGACGAGGGCGTGGTCGAGTCGGTGGTGGTGGCCCTCCAGGACATGGCCGAGGTGGAGGAGCAGGAGCGGATGCGGGCGGAGTTCCTGGCGATGGTGAGCCACGAGCTGAGGACTCCCCTGACCTCCATCAAGGGGTCCGTCTCCACGATCATGGATCCGGGGGCGGACCTCGACCCCGCCGTGGTCCGCCAGTTCGTCCGCATCATCGGCGACCAGGCCGAGCACATGAACGCCCTGGTCGGCGACCTGTTGGACGTGGCCCGTATCGAGACGGGCACGCTGCCGGTGGCTCCCGAACCCGCAGACGTGGCAGTGCTCGTGGACCGGGCGAGGAGTGGTTTCGCCAACGCGGGGCGCACGAACAACCTCTCCATCGACATCGAGCCGGGCCTGCCGCTGGTGATGGCGGACCGGCGGCGCATCGTCCAGGTGCTCGGCAACCTGCTGGCCAACGCGGCCCGCAACTCCCCGCAGTTATCGGTCATCAAAGTGACCGCCGTGCGGGAGGACGTTCACGTCGCGGTCTCGGTGGCCGACGAAGGGCGCGGCATCCCGGCCGAGAGCCTGCCGCACCTGTTCCGCAAGTTCTCCAGCGCCCAGCCCGAGGAGCAGGGAGGGGACACGGGCCTGGGCCTGGCCATCTGCAAGGGCATAGTGGAGGCGCACGGGGGCCGCATCTGGGCGGAGAGCGACGGGCCGGGAACGGGAGCGTGCTTCACTTTCACGCTTCCTTCGGTCGAGGACTCCGGGGCCGGGGCGATCAGCAGATTCCCCCGTGTCTCGAGGCGTGGGCCGAGAGAAACGGAGGAGCGGGTGCAGGTCCTCGCGGTGGACGACGACCCCAACGACCTCCGTTACGTCCGCGACACCCTTGCCAGGTCGGGCTACTACCCGCTGGTGACCGGGGAGCCGGAGGAGGCGCTCCGCCTCGTGGCCGACGAGAGGCCCGAGCTCGTGCTCCTGGACCTGATGCTTCCCGGAACGGACGGCATCGAGTTGATGCAGGACATCCTCGATGTGGCCGACGTGCCGGTCGTCTTCCTGTCCGCCTACGGGAGGGACGAGCTCATCGCCAGGGCCCTGGACAAGGGGGCCGCCGATTACGTGGTCAAGCCCTTCTCGCCCACGGAGCTTTCGGCGAGGATCAGGGCGGCTCTACGCCGGAGGGCGACCGCAGAGCCGTCGGAGCCGTACACGCTGGGCGACCTGACCATCGACTACGCCGGGCGCAGGGTGACCCTGGCCGGCCGTCCCTTGCGTCTTACCCCAACCGAGTACCGGATGCTGGCCGAGCTTTCGGCCAATGCCGGACGGTTACTGACCCACCAGCATCTGCTGGAACGGGTCTGGGGCGAGAAAGGCAGCGGCGACATACGGCCCATGCGGACCATCGTCGGGAAACTCCGCCGCAAGCTCCGCGACGACGCCGACAACCCCACCTACATATTCACCGAGCCCCGAGTCGGCTACCGGATGCCCAGGGGTCGATGAAGTCGAGCAGGTAATGGACCGCGTAGGACGCACTCGTGAGGTCAAAGATCGGCGTGCAGCCCGGCGTATTGATCTGGGCGTGAGCCCAGCCTTCCTTCGGGCATCCCAGACCGGCGTAGGCTCGAGCGCCTGTTCGAGCTCGAATGAACACGGAGGACCGACACCGCCCTGAACCCGGCACAGAGACAGGACGATCTGCTCGCGTTTCTGCTCAACCGGCGCCAACCCGAGACTCTGAGTGAGATCGCGCCCTTGTTGCGTGTCGACTTGTTACCCCGACTAGCGGAATCTCCGTAACGCGATCGCGGGATCCACAACCAGGGATATCGTCACCGGCGGGCGCAGGTTCACCTGTGAACATGAGAGGCATGGGACGGCCTGGGGACGGACTGAGTGAAGCAGTTGTCGTCGTGTCGCTTACGGGTCTGGCGATCGTCCTTCCGTTCGCGAGGTCGGCCGGCACGCTTGTTGCGGGCGGGATCGCTGCGGTCCTGCTGGCGACCATCGCCATGGCCCGGAAGATGCCCGCGGGGAGTTCCATCGGCCTTCTGCTGGTGGCCTTCCTCTTGCTGGGGATCACGGGCCTGCGGCCGAAACGGTTGTTGTTCGGTCTCGCTGTTGTCGCATACGTGGTGGCCGCGGCGCGCGTGCCGTGGTTGCGCGAGGTAGCCCCCTGGCGCCGTGTCTGGTCCTGCAACCTCCGGCAGGGAGCCGTCGGCGCCGCGGTCGGCCTGGGCGCGGGATTGGTTCTCTGGGCGTGGTACGACGGGCGACCGGAGCAACTGGCCGACATCGTCGAGATAACTCGGGACTGGTCCATCTGGACGCTTGCATCGGTCGGAGTTCTCGCCGCGGTGGTCAACGCTGTGGTCGAGGAGGCCGTCTACCGGGGGATCGTCCAGGACTCGCTCGAGAGGGTACTGCGGCCTGGCGTCACGGCACTGGTAATGCAGGCAGCCGTCTTCGCCGCGCTCCACTTCCCCTCCGGCATCCTCCAGGGACTAGCCGGAGTCGGCCTCGCCTTCCTCTACGGCCTGATGCTGGGTCTGTTGCGTAGGCGATCCGGGGGCCTGGCCGTCCCGGTCATCGCGCACACCGTCACCGATCTGGTCATCGTGGGCGCCGTGCTGGCTCAGTTCGCCGCGTAGGGCCACCCAAGGGCGTCGGCACGGCTACCACTGTCCCGGATCGTCACGGGTTGGCCGGTCCGGAGCGTGTGCGCCCGGCGGGGGTGCGGCCAGGTGAATGATGCACTCCTTAGCCGCCCTTCGGGTGGCCCACCAGGCGGCGATCAGGGAGCCCACGAGGTTGGCTATCAGGTCCTGCATGTTGTTGACATAAGCGTCCACCCGGACTTCCGAGAAGCTCATGCTGGCCAGATACTCCCCGATCTCGATGAGGGCCCCGACCGTGTTGGCCCCGAGGATCACCACCACCGCAGCTCGCACACCACTATCAGCAGCCAGCATCCGGCGCGTCGCCTCCCACACGGCCAACCCGGCCGCGCCCAGACCGAAGACATGGACCAGGTAGTCGTAACGGACGAACCCGAACCAGACCTGCCTGTAGAGGATGGATCCGGAGATTTCGAGGTTGGCGCCCGCCATGTGGCAGAAGCCCACGATGCATAGCAATACGAGCACATGGGTGGAGAAGCGAACCAGCCCGTCTAGATACGCCATGAGGCCGACGGCGAATACCATCCAGACCAGATAGGCGTACACCCCGGCCGCATCCGTGGCGATGCCGTACACGGTCCACACCGCCACATACAGCGCCGTCACTCCGGCGAGCAGTGGGTGCCGTCTGGCAGCCGCCGCCAACCATGCTCTAGGGCTCACAGGTGACCACCAAGACCGTCTACCGAAACGATTGAACTCCGCCGCCCCCTAGGGGGCCTGCGGGTTCGAAGCCCACCCGGATACCAGACCTTTTCAAGTTCGTGACAGCTTAGGTGCAGTCTCAGCCGGCCTCAGCAGGTCATGATGGCGTAAGCCGCCTTGCCGGGACAACACCCCAACCGGTGGATTTCGCCCACCTGCCCGCGCACGCTCCTAGATCCGGACGACCAGCGTGCGGGCGGCCTTATCGTGCCAGCCCTGGAACACGCGGTCCCACGTGAGGCTGACATAGCACAGAAGCGTGACGAGCGAAGCGATGGACGGAACGAGTACAGCGACAATGAGTCCAGGCAAAACGGGAACAATCCAGCGGATGATCGCCCCTCCCCAACCCGGAACTCCACCATGGGCCGCGCTGATCACCTTGATCCGCGTCATGCGCTTGCCAATGGTCTGGCCCCACACGGCAATCTGCACGAACTCGTAGCAAATGACCCAAATGGCCACCAAGCTCGCAACCGGTATGGCGAGCGGATCCCTTCTGCCGAAGAAATCCATGCTCGCTACGGCCCAGATGGCAAAGGCAGCGAGCGGCACGTATTGGATGATCCCGTCGATAATCCGAGCACCAAGCCGGGTGAGCGGTCGGGCCAACTCAACGGTCTCGCCGGTCTCCAGTCTGGCCCGACCGGTGCGCCGACCGCCGCCGGGCAGTGGCTGGTTGTGGTTGCTCATTGTGGCCTCCATGATCAGCGTCTTCGCCTACGTTTGACTCAGGCCGGGTCAAGCGCGTCGAGCCCGAATCCTTCTCAGGCGTCATGCTCAGCCCGGAAGGCGTCCCCCTTTAGGGGCCCCATCGGTTAAGACTCCTTCACGCTCGATGCACAGCCTGTGCACAGCGTGAATATAGCCAGAGGGGGCCGCATCCGTCTCTTGCGCTGGTTGCTTCCCTTGATTCTGCCTGCCTGCGCTGCCTGTGAGCCCTCTTGGCTCCGACAACGCGGGGCGGGCCAACCGGCGAGTGTCGCCTGCCCGGAACTCGGCGTTTAGGTGCGACACCTCGGAGCTCGGGAGGTAGTCGAGGTTTCCGATCTCACCGGCCGCAACCGACCTACATCGGGGCGTACCGGGGCGCTCCTTCGGGCGCGGCCGGGATAAGCCCAGACCGAACCGGGTTACGGGCAAGGGGACACCCGCCACCGAGAGAGTCGCTGCCAATAATCGGTGTGGGTAAGGTGCATCGCTAGCGGACACACGTGAGGATATCTAAATGAGCTATCTGTCCGCGGGCATCCGCAGCAAGACAGCTCCAATCTTCCGTGCCATGGTTGGTCCGGAGCGTGGCGGTTCCGGTAGCCGAGCGTGGTGGCTGCTCGCGGCCGTCGTACTGCTGTCTGTAATCACAGGGCCTCGGCTCGCGGACGCGCAAGGCACCGATGACGCCAATCAGGTTCCACCGGAGGCTCCGGCCAACCAGGTGTACGAATTCAACGACAGTGGAGCCATCGTCCTCAGCTGGGATGCGTCGGAGGGTGCTGCTTCCTATACGGTCTATTACGACGACTTCTTCGCCACGGGCTGCCGCCTCGGCTCCAGCGGGCCGTCGTTCTGCGAACAACTCGCCACCGACCTCACCGCCACCACCTACACCCATACCACCCCCGACGCCACCCGCAACTACTACTGGGTCGTCGCCTGCAACAACTACGGCTGCTCGGCTATCGACAGCGACGCTCCGGCGCAGCTCGGAGGCACACCACCGGAGCCGCCCGCCAACCAGGTGTACGAGTACAACAACGACGGAGCCATCGTCCTGTCATGGGACGATTCTGCGGGCGCCACCTCATACACCGTCTACTACGACGACTTCTTCTCCACCGGCTGCCGCCTCGGCTCCAGCGGGCCGTCGTTCTGCGAACAACTCGCCACCAACCTCACCGCCACCACCTACACCCACACTGATCCCCACGCCACCCGCAACTACTACTGGGTTGTGGCCTGCAACAGCTATGGATGTTCTGCTATCGACTCCAGCACTTCTGCCCAACTAGGAGGCACCCGACCGGAGCCGCCTGCCAACCAGGTGTACGAGTACAACAACGACGGAGCCATCGTCCTGTCATGGGATGCGTCGGAGGGGGCTGATTCCTATACGGTCTATTACGACGACTTCTTCTCCACCGGCTGCCGCCTCGGCTCCAGCGGACCAA
>VXRE01000102.1:8883-10753 GCA_009838635.1 Acidimicrobiia bacterium
CCGACGCCACCCGCAACTACTACTGGGTCGTCGCCTGCAACAACTACGGCTGCTCACCCATCAACGCCAGCACCCCCGCACCGGTCGGAGGCACCCCACCGGAGCCGCCCGCCAACCAGGCCTACGAATACAACGACAGTGGAGCCATCGTCCTGTCATGGGACGCGTCGGCAGGCGCCACCTCATACACCGTCTATTACGACGACTTCTTCTCCACCGGCTGCCGCCTCGGCTCCAGCGGACCAAGCTTCTGCGAAGAACTCGCCACCGACCTCACCGCCACCACCTATACGCATACCACCCCCGACGCCACCCGCAACTACTACTGGGTCGTCGCCTGCAACAACTACGGCTGCTCACCCATCAACGCCAGCACCTCTGCCGAACTCGGCGGCACGCCGCCGACGACCTCACCCCCGGATGACACGGGGTCCATCGGGACCCAGGAGACGGAGAGCACCCCGGTGCCGGCGGTGGGCGCGGCACCCGCCCCCGATCTGGTGGTGGACCCGCCAACGGTCAGCAACGCCAGCCCGCCCGTAGGATCAACCTTCACGCTGAGCGCCACCGTCCGCAACCAGGGCGACGGCCTAGCCGGCTCGACCGTCCTGCGCTACTACCGGTCCACCAACCCCACCATCACCGCCTCCGACAGAGCCGTGGGCAGCGGCGTAGTGCCGGGTCTCGACGCATCGCAGAGCACGGACCGATCGGTGGACATCACCGCCCCGGATGAACCGGGCACCTACTACTACGGGGCGTGCGTCGCCAAGGTGCCCGGCGAGGCCGACACCAACAACAACTGCTCCGTCGCAGTCACCGTCACGGTGACCGCGCTGTCTCTCCCTGACCCGGTGGTGGACCCGCCAACGGTCAGCAACGCCAGCCCGCCTGTCGGAACATCCTTCACGCTAGGCACGGCAGTCCGCAACAAGGGCACTGGCGCATCCGGCGCCACCACGCTCCGCTACTACCGGTCGAACGACCCGACCATCACGACCACCGACACGGCTGTGGAGGACGACCCTGTACCGGCTCTCGACGCCGCAGAGAGCGCAGACCGATCGGTGAGCCTCACCGCCCCGGATGAACCGGGCACCTACTACTACGGGGCGTGCGTCGCCGCCGTGTCCGGTGAGGCGGACACCAACAACAACTGCTCCGTCGCAGTCACCGTCACGGCGGGCGCGGCGCCCGCTCCCGGCCTGGTCGTGGACCCGCCCACGGTCAGCGAGCTCGCACCCGCTGCGGGAACGCCCTTCACACTGACCGCCACCGTCCGCAACCAAGGCGACGGGCCATCCGGAGCCACCACCCTCCGCTACTACCAATCCACCGACTCGACCATCACCACCACCGACACGTCGGTGGGCACCGACCCGATTCCCCCTCTCGACGCCGCGGGAAGCGCGGGAGGATCGGCCAGCCTCACCGCCCCGGATGAACCCGGCACCTACCACTACGGAGCATGCGTGGACGTCGTACCCGGCGAGGCCGACACAACCAACAACTGCTCGACCGCAATCACCGTCACAGTCGGCGCAGCGCCCGCCCCCGACCTAGCGGTGGACACACCAACCGTGAGCAGCGCCACCCCACCTGCCGGGGCGTCCTTCACGCTGACCGCCACCGTCCGCAACCAGGGCGACGGGCCATCCGCCTCGACGACCCTCCGCTACTACCAATCCACTGACCCGACGATCACCACTACGGACACGGCCGTCGGCACCGACCCCATAACCCCTCTCGACGCCGCAGGGAGCGCGGGAGGATCGGCCAGGCTCACCGCCCCGGATGAACCCGGCACCTACCACTACGGAGCATGCGTGGACGCCGTGGCGGGCGAGGCCGACACAACCAACAACTGCTC
>VXRE01000102.1:10763-12595 GCA_009838635.1 Acidimicrobiia bacterium
ACGGAGCATGCGTGGACGCCGTGGCGGGCGAGGCCGACACAACCAACAACTGCTCCGCCGCAATCACCGTCACAGTCGGCGCAGCGCCCGCTCCCGGCCTGGTGGTGGACCCACCCACGGTCAGCGACAGCAATCCGGCAGCCGGGGCGTCCTTCACGCTGACCGCCACCGTCCGCAACCAGGGCGACGGGCCATCCGCCTCGACGACCCTCCGCTACTACCAATCCACTGACCCGACGATCACCACTACGGACACGGCCGTCGGCACCGACCCCATAACCCCTCTCGACGCCGCAGGGAGCGCGGGAGGATCGGCCAGGCTCACCGCCCCGGATGAACCCGGCACCTACCACTACGGAGCATGCGTGGACGCCGTGGCGGGCGAGGCCGACACAACCAACAACTGCTCCGCCGCAATCACCGTCACAGTCGGCGCAGCGCCCGCTCCCGGCCTGGTGGTGGACCCACCCACGGTCAGCGACAGCAATCCGGCAGCCGGGGCGTCCTTCACGCTGAGCGCCACCGTCCGCAACCAGGGCAACGGCGCATCCGGCCCGAACACGCTGCGCTACTACCAATCCAACGACTCGACCATCACCACCGCCGATACGGCCGTCGGCACGGACACCTTGGGGGGTCTCCGCGTGTCGGAGGGTGATACGGAGTCGATCTTGCTCACCGCACCGGATGTACCCGGCATGTATTACTACGGCGCTTGCGTGGACGCGGCGGCCGGCGAGGCCGACACGACCAACAACTGCTCGATCGCGGTCACTGTGACGGTGGTTGCCGCCAGTGCGCCGGATCTTGTGGTGGACACACCAACCATGAGCACCTCTGGTACAACGGTCGCCGGGGGCGTCCCGGTCGGTGCGACCGTCACGGCAAGGGTGACGGTGCGCAACCAGGGCACCGGCGACTCCGGTCCAGCCACCCTGCGCTACTACCGCTCCACCGACGCCACCATCACCAGTTCCGATACGTTGGTGGTGACCGTCATCAATGATGGGAGCGGTGTGAGCCCATCCGGGAGCCGCGACTACTGGACCTGGCTTACCATGCCGACCACGGCAGGAACCTATTACTACGGCGCCTGCGTGGACCCGGTGACAGATGAAATCGACACCACCAACAACTGCTCCGCCTCGGTAGCTGTGACGGTTGGCGTTCCCGACCTCGTGGTCGAATCGCCGGGGGTCAGCGAATTCATCGACCATCTCGGGCTCAGCCGCAGCGTTCCGATCCCCGGCGCCGGATTCAGACTGAGTGCGACGGTGCGCAACAAGGGCACTGCCGCGTCGGACCCCAGCACGTTGCGCTACTTCCGCTCGACCGATGCGACCATCACCGCGAGCGATACCGCGGTCGGGCCATACGTCGGTGGTGTCGGCTATCTGGATGCGCTGACCGGCAGCGACCACTGGATCCGCCTTGCTGTGCCGACCACGGCAGGGACTTATTACTACGGGGCCTGCGTGGACTCGGTGGGCGGCGAGAGCGACACCACCAACAACTGCTCCGCCGCCGTCCCGGTGACGGTCACCGCTCCCGACCTGGCGGTCGACAAACCGACGGTGAGTGAGAGCAATCCGACCACGGGCCAGTCCTTCGTCTTGAGCGCCACGGTGCGGAACATCGGGAACGGCTCATCCGGCCCCACCACGCTTAGCTTCTACCGCTCCACCGACTCCACCATCGACAGTTCCGACATCCCGGAAGGCACGGACACGAAGGGCAGTTTGAGTCTGAGCCCGGCCGGGGCCACCACCCGGTCGGTCAGCTTGACCGCGCCATCCACCGCCGGCACCTACTACTACGGGGCGTGTGTGGAC
>VXRE01000150.1 GCA_009838635.1 Acidimicrobiia bacterium
ACGCCCCGTGTGGTTTGGGGGGCGGGGGGGATCGGGGTGGGTACGAGCCGGTGGTTATTACCCTCCGAACAGCAACATAACAGGTGTCCCATGCTCGAACTTGACGGCTTGACCAAGCGCTATGGCGACGTGGTCGCCCTGGACGACTGCGGCTTCTCGGTCAGGCCCGGGCGGATCGTCGGCTTCCTGGGGCCCAACGGCGCCGGCAAGACCAGTGCCATGCGCGCCGTCTTCGGCCTGCTGCGCCTCGATGGGGGCACCGTGACCTGGATGGGTCGACCCGTCACCCATGACGCCCGGCGGCAGTTCGGATACATGCCGGAGATGCGCGGCCTCTACCCCCGCATGCCTGTGCGTCGCCAGGTGATCTACTTCGCCCGGCTCCACGGGCTCGACAAGACAACCGCCGCCCGCGCCGCCGACCGGTGGATCGACCGGATCGGGCTTGAAGAACGCGCAGACTCCCGGGTAGACGACCTCTCGCACGGAAACCAGCAACGGGTCCAGCTCGTGACCGCGCTGGTACACGATCCCGAGCTCCTGGTCCTGGATGAACCCTTCAGCGGCCTCGATCCACTGGGCGTGGAGGAGATGTCCCGGATACTGCAGGAGAGGGCGGAACAAGGATCGGCGGTGCTCTTCTCGAGCCATCAGCTTGATCTTGTGGAGCACCTGTGCGATGACGTCGCCATCATCAACCAGGGCCGCGTGGCCCTGTCCGGCCCGGTCAGGACCCTGAAGGACCGCGCGACTCACCGGCGAGTCGAGGTGGATCTGGACTCGTGGACGGCCCTCACCCCCGCCATTCCCGGTGTCCGGCTGGTGGAATCGCGAGGTAATCGTCACGTTCTCAGGGTGCCTGCGAAGATCGGCATGGACGAGATAATGACCGCGCTTGCGGATGGCCGGACGATCCGGGAGTTCTCCTACGGTCCGCCCACCCTGTCGGACCTCTTCAGGGAAGCGGTCGCATCGTGACCACCTACCGGGCGATCGGCCTCGTGATGTGGCGCGAGCTCCTGGAGCGCGGCCTGAGCAAGTCCTACGCGCTGAGCTGGCTCTTTCTGGCCATCCTTGTCGGCGCGGGTATAGCCATCCCGGGGTTCTTCGGGGATGACGGATCGGTCCGCACCTACCGGGTCGCCACCGTCGGCGCCGAGAGCGTGGGCCAGGGAGAGCTCGCGAGGTCGACGGCGCCGGGAGGGCCGGGCTCATACCGGATCGATCTCACCAAGTCCACGGACAGCGACGCGGCCGCAGCCGCCGTGGCGGCCGGATCGGTGGATGCGGCCCTGGTCGGGGGTGGCAATGTAGAGATACTGGTCAGCAGGGACACGCCCTACGAACTCGAGTCCGCGCTGCGACAAGCCGTTCTCTCGTACCAAGTGCAGCACATGGTGGCTACCGGTGACGTGTCCGAGCGGGCGGTGCCGATCATCAGCGGTGAGGCGGTGAGGACCGTGAACGTCGAACCCGAGTACGACGCCGATGCCGCCGCGGAGGATCGACAGTTCGTCATCTCACAGGTGGCGCTGGTGCTCCTGTTCATGGCCGTCATGACGACCGGATCATGGGTGCTGCTGGGCGTCACCGAGGAGAAGACCAACCGGGTGTCAGAGGTGTTGCTCTCCTCGTTGCGTCCCTGGCAGCTCCTGGCGGGCAAGATCATCGGCGTGGGATTGCTCGGCCTCCTGCAGTTCGGATCGATCGCAGCAAGCCTGGTAATCGCCGTCCGCCTGGTCCTCGATATCACCCTGCCCGAGGTCGATGCCGGGTTCCTGGCCGTCACGCTGATCTGGTTCGTGCTCGGCTACCTCGTCTACGCCACCGGCTATGCGGCGGTGGGGGCCATAGCCCATCGTCCGGAGGATGCCCAGAACGCCGCCTTCCCCTTGATGATCGTCACCGTGGCCGGCTACATGATCGGAATCCTCTACGTCTCGGGGAATCCGGACACGGTGTGGTCGACGGTCCTCACGCTGGTTCCGGTGACCGCCCCCTTCGTGCTCCCCGTTCGAGCCGTGTCCGACTCGGTGACCCTCTGGGAGCAACTGGCCGCGTTCGTGCTGATGATCGGGTTCATCGTCCTGCTGATCAGGGTGGCCGGGCGGGTATACGCGGGCGGGGTGTTCAACTACCGGACCCGGATCAAGGCCCGGCAGGCCTACCGCTCCGCCGAGTTCTGAGCCCGGCGCACGGCCGGCCCGGCACCCGCCTAGACCACGATGTTGAGCAGCCGCGGCCTCCGGTCGATAACCCTCCGTACCTCGCTCCCGGCGACATGGCGAGCCACGTTGTGGTGGCCTAGGGCCAGATCCAGCGCAGCGCTCTCCGAGATCCCGACGGGTACCTCGATCCGGGCTCTGACCCGGCCGTTGACCTGAACCACCATCGTCACCGACTCATCGGCGGCGGCCCCCATGTCTGCCTCCGGCCAGGGCTCGAGGTGGATGCTGGTCTCGTTGCCTAGACGGCTCCAGACCTCCTCGGTGACATGGGGAGCGATCGGCGCCAGCAACAGGGCGAGGATGGAGAGCGTCTCCCGCCAGACCTCCGGGGTCACGTTCCGGGCGGCCAGAGCGTCGTTCATCGAGTTGCGCAGCTTCATCAGTTCGGCCACCGCGGTGTTCCATGAGAACGACTCGAGATCCTGTCCTACCTTGATGATCGCCTGGTGGGCGCGACGCCGGAGCGCGGCGGTGGCGGAATCATCCATCTGCCCGGCCCCGTACTCCGCCTTGCCGAGGCGCCAGACATCGACGATGAAGCGCTGCGCACCCTTCATCCCCCGGCTGTCCCAGGGGCCGCCCTTCTCCCATTCGAAGGCGAACATGAGGTAGGTCCGGACGGTGTCGGCGCCGAACCGCTCCACCAGGTCGTCGGGATTGACCACGTTGCCGCGGGACTTCGACATGCGCTGGACGTCCAGCCGGTGGCGCAATTGGGTCACGCTGTTGGTTCCCGGGATGGTCGGGATCTCGATCGTAGCGCTCTCGGCTATCTCGACCGTCACGGGCTCGGCGCCATCCGGCGGTTGGACCACCAGCATGTGCTCGGTGCGGCTGACGATCTCGCCCACGAGACGGTCCCCGTCCGCCTGCTCCGGCGACGCGTCGGGACCGGTCACCACCAGCACCGAGTCGGCCACCAGCCGGTCTCCCTCCTGCCGTCCGACCACCAGCACCCGGTCGCCCCGGCGCTCCTCTCCGAGCACCTGACCCTGGTTCCGGAGCATGACCATCGGCTCGTCGAACATGCCGTCCGGATCACGACCGTGAGCCCTCATCGCGGCGGCCGTGTCCGCGAAGCACCCCATGTCACGAAGCGCCTTGGTGAAGAACCGGGTGTACATGAGATGCATCACGGCGTGCTCCGAGCCACCGGTGTAGGTGTCGACCGGCAGCCAGTAGGCCGCCTCTTCGGGATCGAAGGGAGCGAGGTCGTATGCCGGGCTCAGGTAGCGAAGCTGGTACCAGGACGAGCACATGAAGGTGTCCATCGTGTCGGTCTCGCGGGTGGCCGGCACCCCCTCCGAGTCGACCGCCTTCAGGAATGGCTCATGGGAGACGAGCGGGCTCCGTCCGGTCGGCATGAACTCCACGTCCTCGGGCAACTCCACCGGCAGGGCGTCATCGGGCACCAGTTCCACGGTCCCGTCCTCGCGGTAGACCACCGGAATCGGCGAGCCCCAGTAACGCTGCCGGCTTATCAGCCAGTCCCGCAGCCGGTACTGGACGGCCCCCTCGCCGTGTCCCCTCGCCTCGAGCCAGTCGATCATGGCCACCTTGGCCTCGGCTATGTACAGGCCATCGAGAAAGTCCGAGTTGATGGACGGGCCGTCCCCCTCATAGGCGTCCCCATCGAAGTGATCGGGCGGCCGGACGGTGCGCACCACGGGCAGCCCGTACCTGACGGCGAACTCCCTGTCCCGGCTGTCCTCGCCCGGAACGGCCATGATCGCTCCGGTTCCGTAGCTCATCAGCACGTAGTCGGCTATCCACACCGGGATGTCGCCGCCGGTGACGGGATTGGTCGCGTAACCACCGGTGAACACCCCGTGCTTGTCCCGAGTCAGGTCGGTTCGCTGGAGCTCCGAACGGCGGGCGGCGCCGTCCCGGTACTCCTCCACCTCTTCCTTCCGGTCCGCGGTGGTCAGAACCTCCACCAGGGGATGCTCCGGAGCGAGCACCATGAACGTGGCGCCGTGGAGGGTGTCCGGGCGGGTGGTGAATACCTCGATCGGATCGGCGCCTTCCACAGGGAACCGAACCCGGGCCCCCACGGAGCGTCCGATCCAGTTGGTCTGCATCGCCTTGATGGGCTCGGGCCAGTCGAGACCACCGAAGTCCAGGAGTTCCTCCGCATATCGGGTGATGCGGAAGAACCATTGCTCCATCATCCGCTGGACGACCGGCTGGCCGGTCCGTTCGTCCCTCCCGTCGATCACCTGCTCGTTGGCGAGCACGGTCTGGAGGGTCGGGGACCAGTTGACCAGGGCCTCGCCGCGGTACGCCAGGCCGGCCTCATAGAGCCGCGCGAAGAACCACTCCGTCCAGCGGTAGTACTCCGGCGTGCAGGACACCGCCTCGCGTTCCCAGTCGATCATGGTCCCCATCGACCGGAGCTGGCGGCGCATGCGCTCGATGTTGGCGTAGGTCCATCTCCAGGGATGGATGTTGGCCTGCACCGCGGCGTTCTCCGCCGGCAGCCCGAACGCGTCGAACCCCATCGGGAAGAGGACGTTGTAGCCCTTCATCCGCATGTAGCGGGCCCGGGCGTCCGAGGGCGTCATGGCGTACCAATGCCCGATGTGGAGATCACCGCTCGGGTAGGGCAACATGGTCAGCGCGTAGTGCTTGGGACGCTCCCAGTCGACCACCGTGCGGTAGATGCCGTCTCTCTCCCAGACCTCCTGCCAGCGCGCCTCGACCCGGCCGTGGTCGTATCTCTCGATCCGTTTGGTCACGCCGGTGATTCTAGGAGAGTGCCGGAGCAGGAATATCACGGGCGGGATGGCGGAGGGCGGATGAGGTGGAGCTGACGGGATTTGAACCCGTGACCTCTTGCATGCCATGCAAGCGCTCTGCCAGCTGAGCTACAGCCCCGTGGTCGGTCTCTCGACCGGGATGGGGGATCCTCACCAGCTTACCAAGTTTCCGCCGCCGGCCCTGCGGCCGGATCAGTCCGGTGAGTCCGGCTCCCAGAGGAGGCGCGGCGCATCACCCCACAGCCGGTCCAGGGCGTAGAAGTCCCTTGCCTCGGTCTGGAAGATGTGGACCACTACGTCTCCGTAGTCCGCCAACACCCACTCACCGGTGTCGAGGCCTTCAGTGCGCAGTGGCTTACGACCGCACCGGCCGAGCCGCAGATCGACCTCCTCGAGCATGGTGCGGACCTGACGCTTGGAGGTTCCGGTGCCGATCACGAAGATGTCCACGATTCCCAGCAGATCGCCCATGTCGAGGACCACTATGTCGCTTCCCTGCTTGGCGTCGATGGCATCAGCCGCGCAGGCGGCGAGTTCTGCCGACGTGATCTCGATGGCTGTTGCCTGCTGGTTCTCTATGGCCGGCTATCCCGGACTGGCGACACCTCCTCGGGGCAACCCGGAGTATAGGAGGGTGCCGAAAACGACGAGGACAGGTTGGAACACAAAGCCTTGACCTGGGGTTCTTCCGTCGACGGTCGTGCCGAACGGACATTGTGCGGCACCCTCCGCGGCCCGGATACGCCTCGGTGTCTCAGCGGTAGAGGCCGCGCGTCTCGATATAGCGCCATACGCCCTCCGGCACCAGGAAACGCAGGCTCCGACCGGCCAGAGCGCGCTCGCGCAGGTCCGTGCCCGAGATGTCGAGCTGCGGGACATCGAGCCACTTCACGCGGGTGATCACGGCCTCCGCCACGGTGTACGGATCGACGCCGGGCCGGGGCGCCACGGCGATGCTCACCATCTCCTGGAGTTCGGCGCTCCGATGCCACGAGGCGATCCGGGAGGCGGCGTCGGCCCCCAGGATCAAAGTCACCTCGTGATCGGGGAGGCCCGACACGGTATCGAAGGTATAGGTCGGGCCGGGCCGGACCACCTCGCGGTCGTCGCCCTCCATGTACGGTATCCCCTCCACCGCCGCGAGGGTCATGCCCCACCGGTCCTGGGCCGGTGTGACCACCGTACCCTCCTTCTGCCAGGGCGACCCCGCCGGCACCAGCCAGACCGCATCCAGGCGCAACTGCCGGAAGGCTGCCTCGGCCACCGCCATGTGAGCGACGTGCGGAGGGTCGAAAGTCCCGCCCAGGAGCCCGATGCGCATCCCGTGAGGCTACCTCCCGCATTCTTCAGGACCGTCCCACCAGGCGGAGACCGGCGGACGGCGCCCTGGCCTGGCAGCCCATCACCCGCAGCGGATCTATGTACTCGCCGTCGACCCGGACCGACAGATGGACGTCGCCGTGGCCGGTGTCGCCTCCTACGGTGCCGACCACCGTTCCGCGTTCGACATCCTCGCCGGTCAGCACCGTGATGTGTCCCAGGTAGGAGTAGCTGGTCCACAAGCCGCCCCCGTGGTCGATGGTGACCGCCTGGTTCTGGACCACGCGGCCGGAGAAGATGACGGTCCCTCCGGCGGCCGCCTGGACCAGGCCGTCGCGGTCGCCCTGGTAGTCGACTCCCCAGTGGCCCTCGTAGCCCGGCCCGGGATCGAAGGGCACGATGATGACCCCGTCAACGGGCGGGCTCAGGCCCACGCACGACAGACCCTCCGCAGAGGCGCCCCGTGCCAACGCGGCCGGGACGAGCAGGGACACGGCAGCAACCGACACGATGGACAGGCGAAAAGCATTCACAGCAGGACTTCCTGCCTCCCGTCGCGCTCCGGCCTGCGCGCCCGGTGGGCGGCCCGAGCCGCGCGCATGGTCGGGCGCTCCACCAGGTCGGAACGTAGGCCGATCCGGGACCTCTTTCAAGTCCCTTGACGGTCGGGTCGGGGCATCAGCCCCGCTGATTCCGGGGAAGGGCGCTGCCAAAGAGCCCGCCGGGCCTCACCCATGGCAAACTACCGGGATGAGAATCGCCGACTACTGCTGGAATGCCTTGTTGCGTGGGTTCTCTGCACAGCCCCCTACAATGGGGCGCCGACCGATGGGAAGAGTACGGCTGTAGCCCCAATTCTTCATGGATCGGGGGTCTGTACGGTGACAGGAGCGCGAGTTTTGGGCTTCTGACCTGGGGTTATCGCTACTGGTAGTTGCTTTTCGGCCTGGCGTGACCTTCACCTGCCTGGTACTGGAGTAGCAGGAGTGAACTCATGAAGCTGAGGTGCCTAATCTACGTCGGTGTGACCGGAAACAGGAAGAATCAGGGCTAGATGCGCATCGTGGTGGTGGGTGCGGGAGCGGTAGGGGGATACATAGCCGAACGCCTGTCCCTAGAGGGTCAGGACGTGGTCGTGATCGACATCGATCCGCGCCGGGCCGCCGAGGTCAGGGAACGTCTTGACGCTCTGGTGATCACGGGTAACGGCGCCAGCGCCGCCACGCTCGAGCAAGCCGGGATCGGTCAGGCCGGCCTACTGCTCGCGGTGACCGCCAGCGACGGCGCCAACATCCTCGCCTGCCACACGGCCAGGAAGATGGGCGTGCAACGCAACATCGCCCGGGTGCAGGACCCGGATCTCAGAGACGGTCTCGACGGCATCGACGTAGATGTGGTCATCGATCCGGTCGAGGCGGCAGCCGAGGAAATCGCTGCGCTGGTGGTGGAGTCCGGGCTTAGCGAGCTCATCGAGTTCGGCGAAGGGCAACTGTCCCTGGTCGGCGGCACCGTTACTGCCGGATCGCCGCTGGTCGGAGTACCGCTGATGGACATTCCTCGCAACGAGAGCTTCAGTTGGCTGGCCATCGCTGCGGTCCGGAACGGCTCCACCATCGTGGCCCACGGCGACACGACCGTGCTGGAAGGCGACCATCTGCTGCTGATGGTCAAGAGCAGGAACGTCGATCGCGCCAAGTCGCTGATCGGCATCCACGACCGCGACATCCGCCGGGTATTGATAATCGGGACGACCCGCGTGGCCCGGCTCACCACCGACCTGCTGGTCAAGGCGGGCATGGAGGTCGTGGTGATCGACCCGGACGATGCCCGGTGCGCCGCCGTGGCCGAGGAGATTCCGTCCGCGCTCGTCATCGCCGCCGATCCCACCGATCCCAGGGTGTTCGGAGAGCTCGATACCAACCTTCACGACGCCGTGGTCGCCCTCACCGGCGTCGACTCCATGAACCTGATCCCCTGCCTGGTCGCCAAGGCGATGGGTGCCGCCACCACCATCAGCCGGGTGACGCGCATGAGCTACGTGGATCTGCTGGCGGGCATCGGGGTGGACACCACCGTGTCCACCCGCCTGACCGCCGCCGCCTCGATCCTCCGGTTCGTGCGGCGAGGCAACATCTACTCGGTGGCGACCTTCTCCGACACCGACGCAGAGGTGATCGAGTTGGAAGCTGTTCCCGGCGCCCAGGCGGTGGGGAACTCGCTCCAGGAACTAACCCTGCCCTATGGCATAGTGGTGGGAGGAATGGTGCGCGGTGACATCGCCTTCGTTCCCTCCGGCGCCACCACCATCGAGGAGCGCGATCACCTGATCATCTTCGCCGTACCCGACGCCATGCCTGCCGTCGAGTCGATGTTCTCGGCGTGAGCCCGCCCGGCGACCCTCGGCGGTACCGCCACCGGCGGACATGACATCACCCGGACGATCGTTCCGTCTTCACCGTCCCGGATCTATATTCGGTCGCCTCTCCTACGTGATCGGAGCCGTGGTCGTGGCGGCAGGGACCGCCATGTTTCCGGCGGCCGTCACCGCGCTCATCTACCGGGAGCAGGAAGTTGCCGGCTGGATCACCTTGTCGGCGGTGCTCACGATCCTGGCCGGACTGTTCGGCTGGCGGGTGATCGGGAGTCCCGGGACCCTCACCACGAAGGAGGGGTTCGCCTCGGTAGGCCTCGCCTGGTTCGCCATGGCCTGCTTCGGGGTGCTCCCGTACCTGCTGACCGGAACCATCGACAACCTCACCGACGCATTCTTCGAGACCGTGTCCGGCTTCACCACCACCGGCGCCACCTTGATCCCCGATCCGGCCGCTATGCCCCGCGGCATCCTCATGTGGAGGTCCACCACCCAGTGGCTGGGCGGCATGGGCGTGATCGTCCTGTCGCTGGCGGTCCTCCCCCTGCTCGGAACCGGCGGGGTACAGCTGGCTCGGGCCGAGTCGCCCGGGCCCGAACCCGATCGTCTGACGCCTCGATTCCGGGAAACCGCAAAGAGGCTGTGGTACATCTACGCCTTGCTGACGCTGGTGGAGATCCTCCTCCTATGGGCGGGGGACATGACGCTCTTCCAGGCCATCAACCACTCCTTCACCAACATGGCCACCGGCGGGTTCAGCACCGAAGCCACTTCCATCGACGGTTTCAGCCCGTACGTGCAGTGGGTGGTGATCGTCTTCATGTTGATTTCCGGAACCTCATTCGCGCTGCACTTCCGAGCCCTGCGGGATCCCGGCCGGTACCTCAAGAACGCCGAGTTCAGGTTGTTCACGGGGATCGTGGCGGTCGCCAGCCTGGTCATGATCCTGAGCCTGTGGGGGCAGGCGCCTGCAGCCGACGTCATCCGCGACGCGGTCTTCACGTCTACGTCCCTGGTCACCGGCACCGGATACGCGACCGCCGACTTCGGCGCTTGGATACCGGCTCTCCAGCTATTCGTGGTCGGCCTGATGTTCCTGGGCGGTATGGCGGGATCCACCACCGGCGGCATCAAGATCTACCGCATGGGCGTGCTGGTCAGGGCGGCCGCGGCCGACCTGAGGCGCCTCATCCACCCTCGCGGGATCTTCTTGATCAGGTTCGGTTCGAAGCGGGTGCACGAGCCCGTCGTGCAGAGTGTCCAGTCGTTCTTCCTCTTCTTCATGTTCCTGTTCATGACCGGTACTTTCCTGCTGGGCTTCCTGGGCGCCATATTCGGGCCCGAACTCGGCCTCGTGGAAGCCGCATCGGCCACCGCCAGCGCGCTCAGCAACTTCGGCCCGGCGCTCGGTGAGATGGGACCGACCGGTAACTACTCCGCCCTGACGTGGCCGGGCAAGTGGTTGCTCTCGCTGTTGATGATCGCCGGCCGCCTCGAACTCTTCCCGGTGCTGCTGCTGTTCACCCGGTCGCTCTGGCGCCGGTAGGAAGGCCCGGCGGCGGGCCCGGCGGGTCAGCCGTCCAGCAGGACGACCAACCGATCGCGATGGATCACCTCGGACGGGACTCCGGTATCCGTGGTGCGCTTACCCATCCGATCCCTGATCTGATCCGAGTCGGTCGTCACCAGCCCCTTCCCCACCAGGACACCCGTCGAGCTCCGAACCTCCACGGATGCGCCGGCCGGGAACTCCCCCTCCATTCCGGTGATCCCCACCGGCAGCAACGAACCGCCCCGGCTCGCGAGCGCGCGTACGGCACCGTCATCGATCCGGAGAGTGCCGCTCGGTTGCTGCCCGAACGCCAACCACAGCTTCCAGGCCGACAGCTTGGTGTCACCGGGTACCACGTACGTACCCGCCGCCCCGCCCCGGATGATGGTGTCCACCACACCCGGACGATCCGACCTGGCTATGACGGTCGGGATGCCTGACCAGGCCGCCATCCGCACCGCCTCCACCTTGGTTCCCACCCCTCCCGATCCAACCGGTCCGGGCGCTCCCGCGGCCACCCGGTCCAGGATGGGATCCCGGTGCCGGACGGTCAGGATCGGTTCACCTTCTCCTGTACGAGGATCGGCCGAGTAGAGGCCGTCCGTGTCGGTCAGGAGCACCAGCATCCCGGCGCTCACCAGGTGTGACACGATGGCGGCGAGCCGGTCGTTGTCGCCCATCTTCCATCCATGGATGGCAACCGTGTCGTTCTCGTTGACGATCGGGACTATGCCCCGCTCCAGCATGCGGGTCAGGGTCCGCCGAGCGTGGAGATACTGGGCTCTCATCGCCAGCACGTCCACGGTCAGCAACACCTGGCCCACCGTCCGGCCGATGCTGGGGAACACCCGGCTGTAGTGGGACATCAGCAGCGTCTGGCCGACCGCGGCCGCCACCTGCAGGCCGGTCGTGTCCGAAGGGCGCCCACCCACAGCCGAGGATCCGGCCGCTACGGCACCCGAGGAGACCAGGACAGCCGGATGGCCGGCTTCCCAGAAGGTGCTCACCTGCCACATCACCCGCTCGATGGCCCGCTCGTCCACCGCGCCGTCGGCCCGGGTGAGGCTCGACGAACCGACCTTCAGGACTACCGGACTCCCCGTCGGCGGGGGTGCGCGGCGTCCGGCATCCTCATCCAAGGTCGGGCTCCGAGTACTCGAAGACCAGATCGCCGATCCGCACCTCGTCACCCTCCCGGGCGCCTGCTCGGCGCAGGGACTCATCCACGCCGAGGCGGGAGAGTCGGCGGGAAGCGAGCAGGGCGGCATCGGACAGGGTCAGGTCGTTGAGAGCCACTGCCCGTTCCGCGGCGCGACCGTTCACCACCCATACACCGTCCACGCGGTCCACCTCGAAGGTGGCGCCGAGCGGGCGATGCAGTACATAGCCCTCGCCCGGGTCGCTCGTCCTGGCAGCCAGGTCTACGGCGTCGGCAATCCGATGGACCAGATCGTCGAGGCCCTGTCCTGCCACCGAGCTGATCTCGATCAGGTCCGGGGCGACTTGGAGCAGCGCCCCGGTGACAGGGCTCTCGACGAAGAGGTCACGCTTGGTGACGGCGACCAACCGGGGCCGGTCGGCCAGACCCGGGTCATGCATGCGAAGCTCGCGCTCGAGTACCTCGTACTGGCGTTCCAGGGAGAGCTCTTGCAGTGGTGATGGATCGAGGAGGAATACCAACACCAGGGCTCGCTCACAGTGGCGGAGGAACTCGTGCCCGAGCCCCCTACCCTCCGCAGCCCCCTCCACCAGGCCGGGCACGTCGGCCATGACGAAGGACCGGTCGTCGATCATCACGACGCCCAGATTGGGGACCAGCGTGGTGAAGGGATAGTCGGCGATCTTGGGGCGGGCCGCCGACACCCGCGAGATCAAGGTGGACTTGCCGGCGTTGGGGAATCCGATGAGCGCCGCATCGGCGACCAGCTTCATCTCCAGGGTGAACCAGGCCTCAGTCCCGTACTCGCCCTGCTCGCAGAAGGTGGGCGCCCGGTTGGCGGGCGAGATCAATGCCGCGTTGCCGCGGCCGCCCCGGCCACCCTCCAGCACCGTGACCTGCTGCCCTGTGGCCACCAGGTCGGCGATGATCCGATCGTCTTCGTCGATCACCACCGTGCCGGGGGGTACCGGTACGACCAGGTCCTCGCCCTGGCGCCCGTTGCGCAGGTCCGACGCCCCATGGGTCCCGTGGCCTGCCGCCCGATGGGGCCGCCGGCGGAAGTCCTGGAGGGTGGACATTCCCACGTCCACGGCTAGGAGCACGCTCCCGCCC
>VXRE01000085.1 GCA_009838635.1 Acidimicrobiia bacterium
CTATTCCAGTTCGAACCCGGGCACCACGAAGCTGCCCCGGTCGATGATCTGGGTGTCGCCGATCCAGATGGAGTGGTTGCGGGTCGGGATGTCGAAGTGGAAGTTGACCCGGTTGTTGCCGCCCAGCTTGCGGAAGAAGTTGGCGCCGAACGCGATCAGCATGTTGCCGTAATAGCTCTCGGTGTCCATGACGCCCCCGCCCTCCCAGAAGCGGAGGCCCAAGGCGTTCCAGTTGGCCCGGTGCTCGTACCCCCAACCGATGTGGGACAGGCCGTAGACCCTATCGTCCTTGGGCTGCTCGAAGAAGTCCTTGAGAAGCCGGGCGTCGGCGCCCCCGTCGATGGAGACGATGCTCCCCTCCCGCAGCTCCATGCGGATCGGCTGCTCGACGTACTTGCCCATCGGCAGCAGCGCGTCGCCGGCGTCCACCACCAGGGTGCCCTCTGCCGAGTCCTCCAGCGGCGCCACGCCGCACTGCCCCGACGGCCAGTGGTCCCACCGTCCCGGCTCGTCGGTGTAGCCGTACTGGCACCCGAGGGGCCGGCCGGTGTAGCGGACGGAGAGATCCGTCCCCGCTTCGGACTGGACCCGCATGACGTCCGACGTCGCCATGTACCGCACGCTGGCCTCGCCGCGCTCGCGGATGACCGGAAGCGGGAAGAGGCGGCGCAGGTGGTCCTCGGGTTCCTCGATCATCAGGGACCGGACACCCGACTCCAGGGCCTCGTTGTGGGCGTCCGAGTAGATCCAGTGCGATCCCATGCTGGCCAGGAAGCCCACCACCAGGTCGCACCCCTTCCAGGCCTCGACGATGGTGCGCGACTTCATCCAGGAGTCGTCGGCGGCCACCATGATCTGGAAGAAGTCGCCGCCCAGCACCTTCACCGCTGCCATCAGCGCGGTTATGTAGGCGGGGTTGCTCTGCGTGTTGGTGAAGGCCATGACGGTCTGTCCGGGGCCCACCCCGCACAACTCCATGTGGTCCTTGAACATCGGTACCAGATCTGCGCCGGCGGCGGCTGTGGTGGGAACTCTGCGCAACGGCCTCTCCTTTCGGGCTGACGGGAAAGCTCCGCCTGATCCTATCCGGTCGGACGGCCGGCCGGGTGGGTGCCGACGTCCAGCCTTGAGCGCGACTGTTCAGGAAGTCCAGTACGTCCGGTGGATCACGGAAGCCTCGTCGATGAGGAAGGGGCCCTTCACCTCTACCTCGCGGTGGCCGCTCTGGAGTACGGCCCGGCAGCCCACCCCGGTCATGGTGGGGTTGAGCTTGTGGCCGCCCGTGTACTGCAGCAGATCGGCCTCGCTCATCCCGTAGACCATCCGGTTGAGCCCGCCCCAGTACATGGAGCCGCTGCACATGGCGCAGGGCTCGCAACTGGTGTAGAGGGTGGCGGTGGCGATCTGCTCCGGCGTGAGCTGCTCGATCGCCAGCCTCATCAGGTTGGTCTCGGCGTGGTTGAGCGGGCTCTTGCCGGTGATGTCGCTGTTCTCCGCCTCCAGCAGCACGTTCCCGTCCGGGTCGGCCATCAGCGCCCCGAAGGGCAGGTTCCCGTTGGCGACCGACCTGGCGGACACCTCGATGGCCCGCCGCAGGAGCGACTTCTCCTGATCGCTCAGCCGGAACTGGTCGTAGTACCCGATGTGGACCCTCGAGGCTTCCTCGACCAGATGGGGGCCGCTCACCTCGATGTCGCGCTGGCCGCTCTGGAAGATGTTCCGGCAGCCCACCCCCCGCATGGTGGCGGTGCCGGGATCCTCTCCTGTGATCTTCAGGAGATCGAGTTCGCTCATCCCGTAGACCATCCGGTTGAGCCCGCCCCAGTACATGGCGCCGCTGCACATGGCGCAGGGCTCGCAGCTCGTGTAGAGGGTGGCGGTGGCGATCTGGTGGGGGTTGAGGGTGGTCACCGCCATGTTCATGAGGTTGGTCTCGGCGTGGTTGAGCGTGTTCCTGCCCGTGACGCCGGTGTTCTCCGCCTCCAGGAGGATGCGGCCGGCCGGGTCCGCCATGATGGCGCCGAAAGGCGTGTTCCCGTTCGCTACCGACCGGGCCGATACCTCGATGGCCCGCCGCAGCAGTCGTTCGTCCTGTGTGCTTAATGCTGACATGGGCCGGAGCGTAGCCGGATGGGTATTACGAGCCCGGGATGAGACCCAGCACGTAGGGCGCGGTGATCGGGGTGCGGTTGATCTCGGCTATTCCGATGTCGGACAGCGCGTCCTCCGCGGCAGCGGCGATGGCCGGGGCCGGGCCGATGATCCCCGCCTCGCCGGCGCCCTTGGCGCCCCAGGGCATCTCGGGGGCCGGCGACTCGAAGTGGAGCACCTGCATGGCCGGGATCTCGGTGGCGCCGGGCAGGTGGTAGTCCAGGAAGGAGGTCGACTGGGGGTTTCCCCACTCGTCGTAGTGGAGCTGCTCGAGCAGGGCGCCGCCGATTCCCTGGGCGATCCCTCCCACGACCTGTCCCCGGACGATCTGGGGGTTGATGACCGTCCCGCAGTCATGGGCGACGATGTACTCGAGCACTCTGACCTGCCCCGTGCCGGTATCGACCGACACCACCGCGGCGTGGCTGGCGTTGGTGTAGGTGGCGGCGGCGTTGACCCGTCCGAACTCGTCCGGAACGTGCTCTATCCCCGGCGGTTCGTAGGTGGCCGACGCTTCCAGACCGGGCTCCACCCCCTCGGGCAGATCGACGGTGCGGATGTTGGCCGCCGTGGCCACCTGCTGCCAGGTGACCGAGGCGCCGGGGCTACCCCGCACGCTCAGGGCGCCGTCGTAGACCTCGATGTCCTCCGGGGAGGCCTCGAGCAGATGCCCGGCGATCCGGGTCGCCTTGTCCAGGAGCAGGTCGGAAGCGATCCGGAGGGCGCCCGAGGCCACGTTGGTGCTCCGGCTTCCCCAGCTGCCCAGCCCGTAGGGGGTGCGGTCGGTGTCGCCCATCACCACCCGGACCTGCTCGCGGCGGACGCCGAGGGCTTCGGCGGTGAGGGTGACCAGCATGGACTCCAGGCCCTGGCCGGATGTTGAGACCCCCACCGACACCACCACGGTCCCGTCGGGGTTCACCCGCATCGAGCAGGAGTCGAAGGCGGTCCAGTGTCCGGTGGTCATGTAATACGTCGGCGTGACGCCTTCGAGGTAGTTGACCACGCCCGACCCGACCTTGATACGGGAGTCGTGCGCCAGATCGGCCCGCCAGTGCTCCACCCGCTCGGCCGTTACGCGCACCGTCTCCTCGAAGGCTTCCCGGTGGCTTCCCGAGTCGATGATCGCTCCGGCCGAGGTGGTGTAGGGGATGTCGTCTTGGCCGATGAGGTTGCGGCGCCTGATCTCGTTGCGGCCGATTCCCAGCCGGTCGGCCGCCTTGTCCATGAGGCGTTCGATGGCGAAGGCGGCCTCCGGGATGCCGAAGCCCCGGTAGGCGCCGCAAGGGGTCTTGTTGGTCGCCACGGCCACGAGGCCCACCGACTGGTGGGGGATCCGGTAGGGGCCGGTTATGTGGCCGATGGCGGTGAAGGCGGGCGAGAATCCGTAGGGGTACATCTCCGCGGCGCCCAGGTCCTGGATGGCCATCCCCCGCACCGCCCGGAAGCGCCCGTCGCCGTCAACCGCCGCTTCGATGTCGAGCACCAGGTCCCGGGCGTGGCAGGTGGCGAGGAGGTGCTCCCGGCGATCCTCGATCCACCGCACCGGCCGACCCAGCCTCATGGCCAGCCACGGGATGGTGACCTCTTCGGGGTAGAACTCGGCCTTGACGCCGAACCCTCCGCCGACGTCCGGGACTATCACCCGGATGTCGTTCTCGTCCAGCGGGAGGCAGTAGGACAGCATGGTGCGGGCGATGTGCGGGAACTGGGTGGTACTCCAAACCGTGAGCCGGCCCTCGCGGAACTCGGCCACCACACCCCTCGTCTCCATCGGCACCCCGGTGTGGCGCCCCACCTCGTACCGTCCCGAGACGGCCATCCTGCCGTCGAACTCGGCGTTCGCATCCGGGTTGTCGACCGGGAAGTCGATCACCACGTTGTCCGGCCAGTCGGGATAGAGGAGCGGGGCATCGGGGGCGAGGGCTGCGTCGGTGGTGACCACCGGATCGAGGGGGTCCAGGTCGACCTCCAGCAGCTCGCAGGCGTCCTCGGCCCGGTAGCGGTCGTCGGCGACCACCACCGCGATGGGCGCTCCGACGTACCGGACCCGCTCCCTGGCGAGGGGGAAGATGCGGACCGGCCGGGCAAACTCGTCGAAGTCGGGGAAGGGCGAGACGTCTGTCATGTCCGCCGCGGTGAACGGTCCCGACACGCCCGGCACGTCGAGGGCGTCCCCGATGCCAACCGCCTCGATCCGCGCATGGGGGAGCGGGCTCCGGTAGAAGGCCGCCTCGAGCATTCCGGGCAGCGAGATGTCGGCCGCGAAGCGCGCCGCTCCCGACAGCAGGCGGTCGTCCTCGACCCGGGCCACCAGGGCGCCGATGTGGGTGGGGCGGGCGGTCATCGGGATCGACCCCATCCGGCCATCACCGCGTCGACGATCCCCTCGTAACCGGTGCAGCGGCACAGGTTGCCGGCCAGTAGATCCCGGACGCTCTCCTCGTCAGCGTGCTCGTCCGGCTCGGTGCCGGCCAGGGTCATCAGGAAGCCGGGGGTGCAGAAGCCGCACTGGAGGCCGTGGTGGTCCTTGAAGGCCTGCTGCATCGGGCTGAGGCCGTCCTCCGGGGTGATGCCCTCCACGGTGGTCACCTCGCGCCCGTCGGCCTGGACCGCCAGCATCAGGCACGACCGCACCGGCCGGCCGTCCACCAGCACCGTGCAGGCGCCGCAGACACCGTGCTCGCAGCCGAGGTGAGTCCCTGTGAGGCGGAGATCATCGCGCAGCAGGTCGGCCAGGAGCCGGCGGCTGTCCACGGTGCGCTCGACGGTCCGGCCGTTTACCACCATCGACACCGCCAGGCGTCCGGTCGGGTCGGGTACCGGCTTCATGCGGCCATCTCCTCCACGATGCGGCGGGTCAGCTCGCCGGCCACCCGGGCCCGGTAGGCCGGATCGGCGTGGACATCCTCCGAGCCCGCCTCGGCGGTTGCCGTGGTGATGCGCGCCGCCTCGTCGAGCGCCTCGGGGGTGACGTTCTCGCCCTCCAGCAGGCGCTCCACCTCGGGTAGGCGCTGGGGGACGGCGCCCACTCCGAACAGGGCCAGGGCGACGTTCGCCACCGTGCCGTCATCGGTGGCGGTGAGCCTTCCGGCCGCACCGGCGATGGCGAAGTCGCCGGACCGGGGAGCGATCTCCGTGATGGCCGTCCGGGCCGCAGTCCCGGCTGGGAACCGGACCTCCAACAGCATCTCGTCCGGCTCCAGGGCGGTGGTGAACGGTCCGAGGAAAAACTGGTCGGCCGGGATGGTCCGCTCCGCCGCCACCGACCGGACCACCATGGTGGCGCCTAGAACCAGGGCGACCGCGGGCAGCTCGGCTGAGGGATCGGCATGGGCGATGCTCCCTACCACGGTTCCTCTGGCGCGGTTCTGGAGGTGACCGACCAGCGGTAGGGCCTTGCTCAGGAGCGGGCAGTGCCGGGCCACCTCGTCCGAGGTCTCGGCGGCGTGCTGGGTCACGGAGGCGCCGATGCGGAGCACGCCGTCCTCGACTGCGAGGCGGGAGAACTCGTCCACCAGGGCGATGTCCACCAGGACCTCGGGCCGGGCCAGGCGGAAGTTCAGCAGCGGGATCAGGCTCTGGCCGCCCGCCAGCACGCGGGCGCCGCCGTCGTGCTCGTCCAGGATCCGGAGCACCTCGTCGAGGCTGTCCGGGCGGGCGTAGCGGAAGGGCGGGGGTTTCACCGGGCGCGCCCGGGATGGTGGAGCGGGATGGCCATGATCGAACGGGTTTCATCAGTTTGCCGGGAGCCGCTGGCCGGCTCGCGAGCAAATTCGGTCTCGACTTGGCTCAGCACGGTCGCCACTCTACAGCCGGGAACGATGTGGCCCGGGTCGAGGCGGGCCTCCTCATCCCCGGTCCCGACTACGCCAATGGCGGGCCGGACGTGACGGGGTCGCACACCGTGCCGGCTTCCGACCGGCCAGACGCCGCTCGGTCTCACGGTGACACTCGGAGGACTTCGTCTTTCACCGGTGGATGGTGAAGGCGCGGCGGAGGCCCGGTCCGTAGCGGTAAACGGAGAAGTCGATGTCAAACGCCACGGCCTCGTGGATGCCGTGGCGTTCCATCACCGCCCAACTCGTCCTGTCGACCATCGAGAAGTCCTGGTCGTCGAACAGGTCGGCGATTCGAAGCGCGGTCCTTATGTCCTCCGGTGTGGCCGTGAGCACATCGGCGAGACCGCCGTCCAGGATTGTCGCCACCAATTCATCCGCCGCGGCGCGGTGTCGCCGGCTGCGAGCAACGACCCACGTTTCGACGAGCACGTGGTCTGTGGTGGCAAGCCGGCCTGAATGCTCGCCAAGGATCTGTGCGGCGCGTTCATGGGAGGCGTCGTCGACCGCCGCGACCGCATACCACGCGCTGGTGTCGACGAAGACGCGGCTCACTCGTGGCTTGCTCGGGTCGGCTGCCTGGTGAACCTCTCGCTGAAGGCCTGCCGCACCATGATGTGCTTGTCACGGGCGATGTCGGTCGGCTCGGCCCCTTTCCCCAGGATGCCGACGAGTGGCGAGATGTCGCAGCCGGAGGTTCGCTCGCCGAGGTCGTCAGCGCGGATCAGTTCCCGGATGTAGGCCGACACACTCATGCCTCGCTCGGCGGCGAGACGTCTCGCGGCCGCTCGGAGGTAAGTGTCCAGCAGGATGTTCGTGGGTTTCGCCATTTGCGGGTATCGTAGACGTGATGCGCATACTACGCAACGCGTCCTGCGCGTCAGGTCCGGGAGGTTGGCGCGCGGCCCGCATGCCCGGAACCCTGATCAATCCCGGCTCCGGCAAGAGTGGCCGATCTCTCCTTCCTGGACCTGCGGAGAAGCTGACGGAGGTGCAGCCGGCCTCCGTTCGTCCGGTCTCCGCAGGCATGTCTCAGCATGAGCCGACTGGCCGCCCGGTCGGTGGTCTTTATTGATGTCATCAAGTAGGATCACCATCTCATAGGCGGAGTTTGGAGGCTCGATATGCGGAAGTTCAGGGCGGTGACCTTTGCGTTCCTCGCGTTGGCGCTGGTTGCCGGCGCGTGCGGGGGCGACGAGGCGGAGGAGACGACCACCACGGCTGCCCCGGCGACGACGGCGGCGCCCGCCACCACGGCGGCCCCCGAGGAGCCACTGCGGGTCGCGTTCATATATGACGGCGAGATCGACGACGGCGGGTGGAACGAGGCCCACGAGAACGGTCGTCAGTACCTCATCGCCAACATGGACGGGGTCGAGACCACCTACGTGGAGAACGTGTCGCCCGGTTCCGAGTTCCAGGCCGCCTTCGAGGACTTCGGCTCCCAGGGCTACGACCTGGTTATCTGCACCACCTGGTGCCAGGACGACGTCCTCACGGTCGCTCCCAACTATCCGGACACCGTCTACCTGTCGTGGGGTGGCTACGAGACCGCCCCCAACGTGGGCCATTACGACGGCGCCACCGAGGACGGCCGCTACCTGGACGGCCTGGTGGCCGGCTCCCAGCCGGGCGTGGAGTTCATCGGGTACGTGGGCGGCTTCGCCATCGAAGAGGTGGTCCGGGGCGTCAACGCCTTCATGATCGGCGCCCGGGAGATGAACCCCAACATCGAGATCCAGGTCGTGTGGGTGAACAGCTGGTACGACCCGCCCGCCGAGCAGCAGGCCGCACAGGCCCTTGTGGACGCCGGAGCCGACCTGCTCGCCGCCGAGGTCAATGCCCCGGCCGTGGCCAGCGTGGCCGAAGCGGCCGGGATCCCTTACATCCACTACGGGATCGACGGTTCGGGGATCGCGCCCAACTCGTGGTTGTCGGGATTCACCTTCGACTGGGGCCCCTACTACCTGTCCCAGGCGCAGGCCCTGGCCAACGGCACCTGGGAACCCGCCCTCACCTACGGCGGGCTCAGGGACGACATGATCGGCATGGCCCCCTTCGGATCGGCGGTGACCGACGAGACCATCGCCCTGGTCGAGCAGCGGCGCCAGGAGATCGTGGACGGCACGCTGGACTACTTCGCCGGCCCGATCACGGACAACCAGGGCAACGTGGTCATTCCCGAGGGCGGAACGATCCCATGGGAGGAGCGCACCCTGTGCTGCCAGTGGCTGATCGAAGGAGTCATCGGGGAGATCCCCGCCGGTTGATCGTGCATGGCTGAATCGGTGCCGGAGGTTCCCTCCGGAGAGGCGGCGCGGCTAACGGGGATTACCAAGCACTTCTTCGGGGTGGCCGCCAACGAGGACGTCGACTTCGACCTGCGGTGGGGCGAGATACACGCCCTGCTGGGGGAGAACGGGGCCGGCAAGTCGACCCTGTGCTCGGTCCTCGCCGGCCTCTACCACCCTGACAGCGGCGAGATCCACCTGGACGGGGAACCGGTGGATCTCGGTTCCCCCCACCAGGCTCTGGACCACGGCGTGGGCATGGTCTACCAGCACTTCCGTCTGGTGGACCGGTTCACGGTGGCCGAGAACCTAACCCTGGGCCACCCCGAGACGGGCTTTTTCACCTCCCGGAGGTCGCTGGAGCGCCAGGTGGGGGAACTGGGCCGCCGGTACGGTCTGGAAGTGTCTCCCCAGGCGGCCGTGTGGCAGCTCTCCGTCGGCGAGCAGCAGCGGGTGGAGATCCTCAAGCTCCTGTACCGCGGGGTTCGCATCCTCATCCTGGACGAACCGACCGCCGTGCTGACCCCGCAGGAGTCCCATAACCTCTTCGGCACGCTGCGCGCCCTCGCCGATGACGGGCAGGCGATCATCTTCGTCACCCACAAGCTCGACGAGGTGATGGCAGTGGCCGACCGGGTGACCGTGCTCCGGGACGGCCGGAAGGTGGGCGGCATGCCAACCTCCGAAGCGGATCCGGCCACCCTGGCCAGGATGATGGTCGGGCGCGATCTGTCCGTCCCGGAGCGTCCCAGGACGGCGCCCGGCGAGCCGGTCCTGTCGATCAAGGGCGTCACCGCCGAGGGAGACCGAGGTCTCGAGGCGATCCGCGACGTGGAGATCGAGGTCAGGGCCTCCCAGATAGTCGGCGTGGCGGGTGTGGCCGGAAACGGTCAACGGGAGCTGGCCGAAGTCGTGACCGGGCTGCGCCGTCCCAAGCGGGGCCAGATCATCATGGGCGGCGTCGACATCACCCGCTCGAGCACGCTGGAGCGGATCAAGCTCGGGCTCGGCTTCGTCCCGGAGGACCGGATGCGGACGGGCATGGCCGGTGGGCTCCCGCTGGCGGCCAACCTGGCCCTCAAGGCCTACCGGCAGCCTCCTCTCTCCAGGGGTCCGGTGCTGTCGAAGCAGGCGGTGGAGGACCGGGCCCGGACCCTCGAGAAGCAGTTCGACATCCGCGGCGTCCGGGGAGCGCTGCCCACCAGCCTCCTGTCCGGCGGCAACATCCAGCGGGCCATCCTGGCCCGGGAGCTCTCGGCCCGGCCCCGGGTGCTGGTGGCGGCTGCCCCGACCCGAGGCCTGGACGTTGCGGCCATCCAGGCCATCCGCCAACTCCTGATCGAGGAGGCCGAGGCCGGGACCGCCATCCTGATGATCTCGGAGGACCTGGAGGAGATACTGGACCTGTCCGACGAGGTGATCGTCCTGTACGAGGGGCAGGTCATGGGCCGGCTGCCGCGCGACCGCGCCGATCCCGACCTGCTCGGGATGCTGATGGCGGGACGCAAGGTGGACGCGGCGTGAGCCTCTCGCTCGGTCCCCGCCGACTCACCGTGGAGAGCCGCCAGGTTCCCTCCCGCCTGGTGCGGTTCCTGGCGCCCACCTTCTCGGTGGCGCTGGCCTTCGTTATCGGCGCCCTGATCCTGCTGGCTACCGGACAGGACCCCGTGCTGGCCTACACGGAGATGATCAGGAAGGGATTCGTGGGTCGCCTCGCTATCACCGGGACGCTCATCATCGCCACCCCGCTCATCTTCACCGGCCTGGCCGCGGTGGTGTCCTTCCGCATGAAGGTCTGGAACATCGGCGCCGAGGGACAGTTCATCCTGGGAGCGGTCGCTTCCAGCGGTGTGGGGCTGTGGGTGGGCGATCAGGTGGGTGGTCCGGCGGGGATAGTGCTGATGCTGGTGGCGGGAGCGCTGGCCGGCGCCCTCTTCGCGGCTCTGGCGGCGCTGCCGAGGGCGTATCTCAACACGGACGAGGTGATCTCCACGCTGATGCTCAACTTCGTGGCGCTGGGCATCATGAACTACCTGATCTTCAGCAGCTTCAGCTTCTGGCGTGATCCGGGGCGCGCCACCTTCCCGGTGGGCAAGTTCGTGGAAGACGTGCTGTTCCTGCCCCGCATGGTGGGCCGGCTCCATGTCGGGCTGATCATCGCCCTGGCGTTCACCGTGATCATCTGGTGGGCGCTGCGCTACACGAAATGGGGGTTCGAGGTGATGGTCACCGGCGACTCGCCGCGGGCCGCCCTCTACTCGGGCATGCGGGTGGACCGCAAGATCCTGTCGGTCCTGATGGTCTCCGGCGCCCTGGCCGGACTGGGTGGAGGCATCGAGGTGGGGGGAGTGCTGCACAATCTGGATCCTCGCGCCCTGAGCCTGGGTGTCGGCTTCACCGGGATAGTCGTGGCCGCCCTGGCCCGGCTCTCGCCGTTCGGGGTGATCCCGGTCGCCATCCTGGTGGCCAGCTTCTCCAACGCCGCCCCTGGACTGCAGGTGCTGGGGATCCCGTCGGAGATCGTCATCCTGCTGGAAGGGATCCTGTTCCTTTGCATCGTGGCGGGTGAGTGGTTCCTCCGTAACTCCATCCGCGTGGAACGTACGGCGGGGCCGGCCGGGGCGGAGGCGCCGGTGTCATGAACGAGTCGGTCCTCCTGCTGTCGCTGGCCTCGGCGGTTGTGATCGGCACGCCGATCCTGCTGGCCGGTCTGGGGGAGATGATGACCGAGCATTCGGGGGTCATGAACCTGGGCATCGAGGGGATGCTGCTGGGGGGCGGCGTGGTCGGTTTCTGGATGAGCACCCAGCAGGCCTCACTGCCGCTGGCCATGGCGGTCGGAGCGGTGGTGGGCGCGCTGTTCGCGCTGATCCACGCCTACCTGGCAGTGACCCTTCGCGTCAACCAGATCGTGTCCGGCCTGGCCCTGGTGGTGACAGGAACGGGGTTTGCCAGCTTCGTGGGCAGCCTCAACGACTCGGCCCTGATCTACTCCCGGCCTGTTTCCAAGTTCGAGCCGGTGTTCGGGGAGGCGATGCGGGATCTACCGCTGGTGGGTCCCCTGGTCCTGGGCCACGACTGGGTGGTCTACATGTCGTGGGTGCTGGTGGCCGTGGCCGCCTTCTGGTTGTTCCGCACCCGGGCCGGCCTGGCCGTGCGAGCCGTGGGAGAGGATCCTGCCACCGCCGACACGGTGGGTATCTCGGTGGGTCTGACCCGCTACGTGTACACCATGATCGGCGGCGCCGGCGCCGGGATGGGAGGCACCTACCTGATGGCCGGCATCTTCTCCACCTACCAGCACGGGATCTCGGCAGGCCTGGGCTGGATAGCCTTCGCGCTGGTCATCTTCGCCGGCTGGAGGCCCTGGCGAGCCTTGGTCGCGGCCTACGTGTTCGGCGCCCTCCGCAACCTGGGCTTCTCGTTGCAGATCGTCGGCGTGGACATCCCGCCCGACGTGCTGAACATGCTCCCGTTCTTCCTGACCGTCGTGGCGCTGATGATCATCTCCGCCCGGCCCGCCGCCGCCCGCCGGTTCAGCGCCCCCTCGGCCCTGTCCGTTCCCTACTCCCGCGAGACCCGCTGAGGCGCCGCCCGTCCCGGAACCGACCGGCCACACCCTCTCGGGTCCATGCTCCAAGGGTCCCCAGGATGTCGCTGAGAGGCACCGGCCCCCGTTTCTGACCACCGGAGAGGGAAGAGCGGCCCACCCCTTTGGGCAAGACAGGACAGAACGTGTCACACCGCTCCTATATGTTGTCTATTGCCAAGCACCTACACCGGCCGATGATGCGAGACCGATCGGAACGGCCGGCCCGCAGGGAACATACCGAGGCTTCATGGAGCGACCGCCGATCCCGGCAGCCGGCCGGGCATGGCCGACCACGCTCCGAACCAGGAAAGGTGGTGGC
>VXRE01000028.1 GCA_009838635.1 Acidimicrobiia bacterium
TGACCGATCAGAGCCGAGGACCCGCGGACGCCCCCGAGATGGAGTGGGACTCCCCCATGTACAAGGAGGCGGTCACGCAGTTCCAGACCGTGGCCGAGAAGATGGGCCTTGACGACAACATCCGTGAACGCCTGACCATGCCGCAAAGATCCCTGGTCGTCACCTTCCCGTACCGGACGGACGAGTACTCCAAGGTACGCACCGCCTACGGCTACCGCGTACAGCACGTTCTCACCATGGGTCCCACCAAGGGCGGCATCCGCTACGCCCCGGACGTCAATCTGGGCGAGGTGGCGGCACTGGCCATGCTCATGACCTGGAAGTGCGCGCTGGTGGGCCTGCCGTTCGGAGGCGCCAAGGGAGGCGTCCGGATCGATCCGCACGCCGTTTCCCGGAGGGAGCTGCAGCGGGTCACCAGGCGCTACACGGCCGAGGTCATCGGCATGATCGGTCCGCAGACGGACATCCCGGCGCCGGATCTGGGCACCGACGAGCGGGTCATGGCCTGGATAATGGACACCTACAGCCAGCATCAGGGGCATGCGGTCCCGGCCGTGGTGACCGGTAAGCCGCCCGAGCTGGGCGGGTCGGTGGCCCGCAGGGAGGCGACCGGCCGGGGGATCATCAGCCTGCTGCCGTCGGCCACCATGCGGTGCGGCATGTCGGTGGACGGAGCCCGGGTGGTGATCCAGGGCTTCGGCAATGTGGGTCGCTATGCCGCTATCGCCGCCGCCGAAGTCGGTTGCCGGGTCGTAGCCGTTGGTGATCTGAGCGGCGCGATCTACAACGGGAAGGGTCTGGAGGTAGGTCGCCTGGCGCGCTACGTGGATGGGGCCGGGGGAGTGAAGGGCTTTCCGGGGGCCGATGAGATCGCTCCGGACGAGCTCATGGCGGTCGATTGCGACGTGCTGATCCCGGCGGCGGTGGGCGGAGTGATCCACGCCGGCAACGCAGGCGACATACAAGCCAGGCTCATCCTGGAGGGCGCCAACAACCCGACCACCCTGGAGGCGGACCGCATCCTGCTGGACAGGGGAGTGCTGATCGTGCCCGACATCCTCTGCAATGCGGGAGGGGTGACGGTCTCGTACTTCGAGTGGGTGCAAGACCTGCAGAACTACTTCTGGTCGGAGAACGAGATCGTGAGCCGGCTCCGTGAGATCATGATCCGGGCCTTCGAGTCCGTGCTGGAGGTCAGCGTGCGGGAGAAGGTGGACATGCGAACCGCCGCTCTGATGAGAGGAATCGACAAGGTCGCCGGCGCCAAGCTGGTCCGCGGCGTTTATCCCTAGTTGCTAGTTGCTAGTTGCTAGGGAGTGTTAACATTTACCGACTACTTATCGAGGGGGAGGCTCGGCTCCGGCCTGGCATAGGCTTGGCCTTCCGGGCAAAGGTCCTGGAAGGAGCACCACCGGCACAGGGCGGACGGTTTGGGCGGGAAGTTGTCCCCCTCGAGGGCGGCCCGGATGGTGGTGGCCAGGGCCAGGATCTGGCGCTCGATGCCGTCCAGGGTGTTGCGATCGATCTCTATCGAGTACACGGTGGAATTGCCCAGGTACATGAGGCGGAGTTCGGCCGGGGTACGTCCACTCTGTCGCTGGACCAGCAGGGCATAGATCTTGAGGGCGAAGAAGGCGGGAAGGGCGAAACGCTCGGGTGGCGCGGTCCCGGTCTTGTAGTCGATGATGACCAGCTCCCCGTCCGGTCGTTCATCCATACGGTCGAGGATGCCGCGCACCACGATCTCGCCGAGGTCTTCGGCGAGCATGAGTTCCCGCTCGACCGGCGTGACCGAGGTCGGGTCCTCCAGCTGCGCGTAGTTGGCCACCACACGCAGGCTGTCGACACCCCATTGCCGTTCAGCATCCAGGTCGTCGAACAGGCCCGAATACTCGGGAGTGGCCCGCAACGCCGTCCACTCCTCGCGAAACAGGTCGAAGAGCCGCTCCGGGGTCCGCTCCGCGGCGGCGAGATCGAACAGGCGCTCCAGCGCCAGGTGGGCGGTGGTGCCCCGCGCCTGCGGCGGCGTGACCGGCTCGGGCAACCGGTCGATGGCCCGGAAGCGGAACAGCAAGGGACACTGCTTGAAGTCACCGGCGCGGCTCGGAGAGATGGTCTCGAGAACCGTCTTGGCGCCATCAGCGGTCCGGGTCTCACCCTCCGGGGACTCGGGTCCGGGGACCTTCTCGAACAGCGCCGGTTGCCTGGCGGCGGGCTCTACGGATGACATGAGGCCGGATCATAAAGACCGGACGTGACACCGCTCGGATGCGGCTACAGGTCGCCCACTCTCTCGATGGTCAGGTCGCGAAAATATCCGGGGGAGCGCGAAAAACTCGGGGCCAAACCGTTGGGTTGCCGTTTCGCGAAGGGTTAACTTGGTGTCAACCAACCGGGGCAACCCGGTCGGGGAGCCGGACCGGAGGGTCCGGATTCGGTACTCAGGTACCGGATCCAAAACTTCGGAAAGGACGTTTCCTCGTCGTAGAGCAGCGATGTTATGGGACGAGGAGGCGGAGGCCCACGCCGGGCGGTGCTTCGGCCCCGTCCCAACGGGTCAGGGAGCCGAGGTGGCAGCAATGTCGCACCGGATCCCGAACCGCCGGCAACGGAGTCACCGTTAAACGTGGCATCGGTGCCCGGCTTACCGCCTGAGGGATGCGGTCGTAGCGATACGGCCGGGCATTCGTGAGGCGGAGAGGAGACGAGAAGCTCCTCAGCGCTTGAGCGGCGGCCACCTTCGGGTGTCAGCGGTTGAAGCGAAAGGGAACCCCGAGAGGGCGCAAGCTCACTCGGGGTTTTCCTTTGGACGGATGCGGTTCGTCCCGTGGCCATTCAGTTGATACGCCGCTCGCGGCCTGCCCACTCGCGGTCCCGCAGCACGAACTTCTGGATCTTCCCGGTCGAGGTCTTGGGCAGGCTGTCCACCATCTCGACCTCGTCGGGCGCTTTGAAAGAGGCGATGCGTTCCCGCACATGGTCGATGAGCTCCTCGGGTGACGCCGTCCCGCCCGCCTTGCGGACCACGAACGCCTTGGGGCGCTCGCCCCAGTGCTCATGCGGGACCGCGATCACCGCACACTCGAGCACGGCAGGGTGCGAGGCGATGGCCTTCTCCACCTCGATGGTCGAGATGTTCTCGCCTCCGGAGATGATGATGTCCTTGGAGCGGTCGCGCAGGTCGACATATCCGTCCGGATGCCACACTGCGATGTCCCCGGAGTGGAAACAACCCCCTCCAAAAGCCTCATCGGTCCTCTCGGGGTCATCGAAGTAGCCCTTCATGACGTTGTTGCCGCGCATCACCACCTCTCCCAGGGCCGTGGCGTCCTGGGGGATGTCCTGCATATGCTCATCCACCACCCGGGTGGGGTCGGCGATGATGAACGACACGCCCTGGCGGGCCAGGAACCGGGCGCGATCCCCCACCGGCATCTCGGGCACACCGGGCTGGAGCTCGCACACCGTGTGGGGGCCGTAGGTCTCCGTCAACCCGTACATGTGGACGATCTCGGCGCCCAGGCCCTCCATCACCTCGATGATGGTGGGACTCGGCGGCGCCCCCGCGGTGGTGATGGTCACGGGCCGGGGGAAGGGATGGACCTCGGGAGCGTTGGCGAGGCCGATGAGCACGGTGGGGGCGGCATTGAAGTGGGTGACCTTCTCGGAGTCGATCAGCGACCAGATCTCGGCCGGATCGACTCTGGGCAGGCACACGTGGGTGCCGCCGATAGCGGTCACGCCCCAGGTGGTGCACCAACCGTTGCAGTGGAACATCGGAAGCGTCCAGAGGTATACGGAGTCGGGAGAGTGGCGGGAGTGGATGATCTCGCCCAAGGCGTTCAGGTAGGCGCCGCGGTGCGTATACATGACACCCTTGGGCCGGCCGGTGGTGCCCGAGGTGTAGTTGATCGAGATGGTCCGCTCCTCGTCGTCAACCTCCCAGGGTCGGTGCCGGTCGGACCCGCGGGCCATGAACTCATCGATGGGCGTGATCGGGAAGCCGGCGTCGGCACCGGTACGGTCGATCCCCACGATCTCGGTAACGGTGCCGAGCCGGTCGGTGATGCCGTCGAGGCCGGCCAGCAGGTGGGTCTCGCCGACGAGGAGCTTCGCTCCCGAGTGGTCGAGGATGTAGCGGATCTCCTCCGGCGAGAGGCGCACGTTGACCGCCACCAGGACCGCTCCCAGGAGGGCCGGCGCGAAGTGGGCTATCAGCATCTCCGGGATGTTGGTGCAGAGGAATGCCACCCGATCCCCCGGGCCCACGCCCGAGGCGGCCATGGCGTTCGCCATCCTGGTGGTCCGGCCGGCCATGTCGCCGTAGGTGATGCGCCGATCCCCGTCGACGATGGCGACCTTCCGGGGATAGACCAGCGCCGACCGCTCCAGGAACGAGAGCGGGGTCAACTCGGTCCGGTAGACAGCGGCCATCAGCGAAGGTTACCCCGACCACTGACCACTGCCGAGCCGATGGCCGGCCGAGGACATTACACTCGCGGCCGGGGACAGCTGGAACCGGCTCCGGCACCCGGGCCACGAGGGAACCTGTCCGAAATCCGCATTCCTAGGCGTAACCCGCCATAGCACGCGCATACGTGCAGAAGGAGCTCATTCTTGAACGAGCAGCCCATCCGCATCCTGGCCATACCCGGCAGCCTCAGGCGCGACTCCTACAACACGATGTTGCTCGAGGCCGCGAGGCGACTGGCGCCGTCGCCGATCGAGGTCGATGTCTTCGACGGTGCAGGACAGATACCGCTCTTCAATCAGGACTCCGAGGGCGAGCTGACGCCCGGCACGGTCCTGGAGTTGCGTGCCAGGATTCGCGCAGCCGACGCCGTCCTGATCGCCTCACCCGAGTACAACGGCAGCATCACGGGCGTGCTGAAGAACCTCATCGACTGGGCATCGCGTCCGTACGGCCAGTCCGCCTTCGAGGGCAAGCCGGTATCGGTGATCGGAGCGAGCCCGTCACGCTTCGGCGCTCTGCGTTCCCAGGAGACAACGATCGGTGTCCTCACCAGCGCACAGGCGACGGTCGTAGGGGGTCCGCACCCCGTCAAGCAAGTGTTCCGGCTCGTCGACCCGGAGGGTCGCATCGGCGATCCGGCAACCCTGTCGATGCTTCGCGACGTGCTGGCCGAGTTGTCCTCCGCGGTGACGCTCGACGTCTAGCACGTTCTTTGACAGCCTCCGGTGCCGCCCGGACTCGGGCACGTCCAGGCATGCGGTGGTCCGCCTCCCCCGAACACCCACCGGGTCTCGATCCGACCCCGGACGACAGGCCACTGACCACTACCATCCATCACCCGCCCGGAGGCAGCGTGGCGGCCTGTCCCCGGTAGAGGAGGATTCGATGCCACCGCACATGCTGGACTTTCCCCTGCTCCTGTCCACCCTGTACGAGCGGGCCGTGCGGATCTACCCGCACCAGGAGGTCGTGTCGGTGAACGCCGACGGCTCCCTCTACCGGAGCACCTACGGCGAGACGGACGACCGGGTGCGAAGGCTGGCCGGCGCCCTGGACCGGCTGGGCATCGGACGGGGTGAGGTGGTCGGCACCCTGGCGTGGAACACCCACCGGCATCACGAGATCTACTGGGCGACCGCCAACACGGGCCGCATCTGCCACACCGTCAACCTCCGGCTGTCGGCGGACCACATCCGGTACATCATCGACCACGGCCGCGACCGGGCGGTGTTCATATCCGGCGACATGGTGGAGGCGGCGGAGCGGTTGGCGCCTGATCTGCCCGGCGTGGAGTACTGGATCATGCTCGACGGGGATCCCGACGCCACCTCGCTGCCCGGCGCCGTCGCCTACGAGGACCTGATCTCCGACCCTGCATACGCGGGGTCCTGGCCCGAGCTCGACGAGCGATCCCCCCACATGTACTGCTACACCTCCGGGACCACCGGCAACCCGAAGGGCGTGGCCTACACGCAGCGGTCCACCTACATGCACGCCCTGTCGGGAATCGTCTTCTGCCCGCTGGCGGCCAGGGACAACATCATGCCGGTGGTACCCATGTTCCACGCCGCCGCCTGGGGGCATCCGTTCATGGCCATCACCGCCGGGTGCAAGATCACCTATCCGGGACACGACCTGTCGGCCGAGGGCCTGGTCAACCTGATCGAGGGCGAGCGGGTGACCTTCTCCGCCGGTGTTCCCACCGTGTGGCTGGCCGTCCAGCACTACCTGGAGGCGCATCCGGAGCGCGATACGTCTTCCATCCGCTCCTTCATGTGCGGGGGATCGGCGGTTCCGAGAGCCATGATCGACTGGTACTGGCGGGCCAGGGGCATCAGGGTCATCCAGGGCTGGGGGATGACGGAGACCAACCCGGTGGCGACCTTCTCCATGCTCAGACCGGAGATGGAGGACTGGGACTGGGAGCGCCAGCTCGACTTCATCGAGACGGCCGGGCTCCTGATCCCGGGGCTTCGGGCCAAGATCGTCGACGACGAGGGGCGGGAACTACCCCAGGACGGGGAGGCCTTCGGGGAGCTGCTGGTCCAGGGTCCCTGGGTGGCGGCCGAGTACATCCGGGACCCTCGTACGGCCGAGACCATGGTCGACGGCTGGCTGCGGACCGGGGATGTCTGCAAGATCACGCCGGAGGGGTATATCCGGGTGACCGACCGGGCCAAGGACGTCATCAAGTCCGGCGGGGAGTGGATCTCATCGATCGACCTGGAGAACCTGATCATGGCCCACCCCAAGGTGGCGGAGGCGGCGGTGGTCGGGGTCGAGCACTCCAGGTGGCAGGAGCGGCCCATCGCGCTGGTAGTACCGCATCCGGGCGGGGAGGTGCGCGATGAGGAGTTGGTCGACCACCTGCGGGGGAAGGTGGCCGACTGGTGGCTTCCGGATGCCTACGTGGCCGTGTCCGAGATACCGAAGACCAGCACCGGCAAGTTCGACAAGAAGGTGATGAGGGATCGGTATGGCTCCTTCCTCTCCGACCGGCCATGAGGCCGGCCCGCGGAACGGGACAATCGGTCTGAGGATGCCTTTCAGGTGGCGGCGTTGACGGCCTCGCTCCACAGCTGGCTGGGATGGGCGGTGGTGGTGGTCTGCGGGCTGGCCGGCCTGGTCGCTCTCGGTTACCACTTCGGCCGGCGCCGGCCCGACATGGTGTTCAGGTCGATGGTCTCGGTGTGCGTGGTGAGTGCGATCCTGCAGGTGGGGCTGGGGCTGGTGCTCTTCGCCCAGGACATGGAGCCGGGCGGCATCCACATGTTCTACGGCTTCGTGATCCTGCTCACCCTGACCTTCGTCTACATCTACCGGGTCCAGTTCGAGCGCCGACCCGCCCTCTACTGGGGGTTGGTCCTGCTGTTCATGATGGGGCTCGGCTTGCGGGGCATCTCCAGCTTCGGAGCAAGCTTCTAGTTGCTAGTTGCTAGTTGCTAGTTGCTAGTTATATTAGATTATAACAGCTACTGACTACTGCCCATGGGCCGTTGAACGCTGTCTAGAGGGGTGCCCGATGGGCTTCCAAGTCGGATAGGTCGGCCCACTCCAGGGTCCGGGCGTGGGTGGCCTCGAGCACCACGTCCGGAGCCACGCCGGCCTGCTTGGCCTCCACCCAGCGGGCCGCACACAGGCACCATCTGTCCCCCGCCTTGAGCCCGGGGAAGCGGTGGGCGGGCATCGGGGTGGACAGGTCGTTGCCCACCGATCTGGAGAACTCGAGGAACTCGTCGGTCACCACCACACACACCGTGTGGACGCCGTGGTCGTTCTGGTCCGTGTTGCAGCAGCCGTCCCGCCACCATCCTGTCAGGGGGTCGAGCGAGCAGAGCTCGAGCTCACCGCCTAGTACGTTGTGCGCCATCCACTGCATTGAAGCAGATCAGCAGGCGGTCCCCGCCAGTCACCGGCAACTCGCAGTGGCCGCCCTACAACTAGAATCTGCCGTCGGTCTTTCCCGGGTGGTGCGCCGTGGTCCTGTTCTTCTCGCTGCTGAGCCTGCTGGCGCTGGCCGCTTCTCTAGGGCTGGTCGTGATGATGGCCCGCCCCCGTCTCAGAGCCACCGCGGTTCGGGAGCTGGGTGGCTATGCCCTTCCGGTGGCGGTGACGGTGGCGACGGTGTCAACCCTCGGCTCGCTGTACCTGTCCGAGGTGGAGGGGTTCGTTCCCTGCCTGCTCTGCTGGGTGCAGCGAGGGTTCATGTATCCCCTGGTGTTGCTCCTGGCCTGGGTGATCGCCAGGCCGGATCGGAGGGTCCAGTTGCTGGTCCTCGTCATGACCATCGGTGGCGCGCTCACCGCCGTCTACCACTACGGTGAGCAGCAGGGCTGGTGGGGCGGATCCGAGGAGTTCTGCTCGGCGGAGGCCCCCTGTACCTTCATCTGGGTTCAACAATTCGGGTTCATGTCGATACCCTTCATGGCGTTCACCGGCTTCTGCCTCATTGCCCTGCTGGTGGCGCTGAACATGAGCAGGCCGGCTCGGACCACCAACCGCTAATCAGGAGAGAATCGCATGGCAAGGACGGCAGGTAAGAGAAGCCAGCCCAAGGCCCGGCCCGCGGCCGCGCCCGCTCCCGTCCGGGCGACCCTGCCGACGGCGAAGACGGAGGAGGAGTCGACCGGGCTCGGGAAGAAGATCATGCTGGTGGGCATCGGCCTGGTGGTGGTCGCCGCGCTGGCCGTACTGGCGATCAACCTCGCGACCGAGGAGCAGCAGGGCACCGACGCGGCTGCGTTCCTCAGCCCCGACGTGACCGTGACGGGCGCCCCCCTGACCCCCTTCGCAGGCGGCGCCGAGGACAACTCGGTCGGCGCCGTCGCCCCGGAGATACAGTCGGGCGACTTCTCAGGGGCGCCGATCTCCATCGAGCACGACGGAACCCCCAAGCTAATCCTCTTCCTGGCCCACTGGTGCGACCACTGCCGGAGGGAGGTGCCCGCCCTACAGAGCTGGATCAACGCCAACGGGATTCCGGCGGGCGTCGAGTTGGTATCCGTAGCCACGTCGATCAGCGAGATCCGGCCCAACTATCCGCCGGATGTCTGGCTGGAGCGGGAAGGCTGGACCCCGCCGGTGCTGGTGGACGATGAAGCCGGCCGCATCGCCCATGCATACGGCCTGACCTCCTTCCCGTACTACGTGGCCGTGAACGGAGCGGGGGAGGTGCAGGGTCGGTTGGCGGGCGAGCAGCCTCCGTCGAACGTGGGGGCCATCCTGGCGTCCCTGGCGGCAGGGGGATAGGGCGTGGCCGCTCCGGACCGGATCGATCTCGAGAGCCACCACCTCGCCGCCAACACCGTCCGGGCCCTGGCCATGGACGCGGTGCAGCGGGCCAACTCCGGCCATCCCGGCATGCCGATGGGCATGGCGGATCTGGCCACCGTCCTCTGGCAGCGCCACCTGGTGGTGGACCCCGACCATCCGCGCTGGCTCGACCGGGATCGGTTCGTGCTCTCCAACGGGCACGGTTCGATGCTCCTGTACGCGGTTCTCCATCTGTGCGGCTTCCCGGTCACGATGCAGGACCTGATGGGCTTCCGCCAGTGGGGGTCGCCGACCGCCGGCCACCCCGAGTACGAGCCGGAGCTGGGGATCGAGATGACCACGGGACCCCTCGGGCAGGGTTTCGGGACCGCGGTGGGCATGGCGATGGCCGAGGCCCACCTCAACGCGGTGTTCGGGGCCGACCTGGTGGACCACCGCACCTGGGCGTTCGTGTCGGACGGTGATCTCATGGAGGGCATCTCCGCGGAGACGGCGTCGCTGGCCGGCCACCTGGGTCTGGGCAAGCTCGTATACGTCTACGACGACAACCGGATCTCCATAGACGGCCGCACCGACCTGGCTTTCAGCGAGGACGTGGCGGCGCGTTTCGGCGCCGTGGGGTGGCACACCGTGGAGGTCGACGGTCACGACCCGGTTGCCATAGACGAGGCGTACGCCGCCGCCTGTGCGGTGGTCGACCGTCCTTCCCTGGTGATCGCCCGGACGCTCATCGGTAAGGGCGCCCCCAACAAGGAGGACACCGCAGGCGCCCATGGCGCGCCGCTCGGGCCTGACGAGATCGCCGGGTGGCGTCAGGGCGCGGGATGGCCCGATGAGGACTTCCACGTTCCCGATGGCGTGACCGAAGACTTCGGCGCCGGTATGGAGCGGGGCCGCGCCGCCCGGGTCCGCTGGCAGGAGCGGTTCCGGGCCGCGAGCGCATCCGACCCCGGGCTGGAGGCACGCTGGTCGAGCTACCACTCTCCCGAGCGGGTGAGCCTGGAAGGACCCGGCTTCGAGGTCGGCGCCGGTATCGCCACCCGGCGGGCCATCGGGGCCATCTTCGACGAGATCGGCGACAAGGTTCCCGGACTGGTCGGCGGGTCCGCTGACCTCGTCGGATCAACCAAGACGATCCTGTCGACGGGCGGGAGCCTCGCCCGCAACAATCCCGCGGGCCGGAACATGCACTTCGGGGTGCGCGAGCACGCCATGGGGACCATCGTCAACGGTCTCGCCCTCCACGGCGGGTTGCGGCCCTACGGCGCCACCTTCTTCGTCTTCAGCGACTACATGCGTCCCGCCATCCGCCTCTCCGCTCTCATGGACATTCCCTCGATCTGGGTGTTCACCCACGAGTCGGTGTTCCTGGGAGAGGACGGGCCCACCCATCAGCCCATCGAACACCTGGCCGCCATGCGAGCCATGCCGAATATGGCGGTCTTCCGTCCGGCCGATGCGGGAGAGATGGTGGAGACGTGGGAGACGGTGCTCAACGGGAGCCACCCGGCCATCATCCTCGGGACCCGCCAGGCTGTCCCGGTACTGGACCGTTCCGGACGGGAGGGCGGCGTGGCCCGAGGCGCCTACGTGTTGCGGGACGGCGATGCAGCCGTGGTGATCGCGACCGGCTCCGAGGTCTCGGTGGCCCTGGAGGCGGCGGATCTGCTGGCGCCCGACCACTCGATCCGGGTGGTGAGCATGCCGTGCGCGGAGCTATTCCTGGAGCAACCGGAGGACTACCGCCGCCAGGTGCTCGGGAACGGCCTTCCGGTCGCCAGCGTGGAAGCCGGCTCGACCTTCGGCTGGTCGAGGTTCACCGGCGCGGGCGGGCTGAACATCGGCGTCGACCGATTCGGCGCATCGGCGCCCGCCGGCCGCATCGCCGAGGAGTTGGGGCTGACCGGTCCCGCGGTGGCCGGGCGCATCGCCACCTGGCTCGACAGTGTCTGAACCCGGATCCATCGGCAGCGAAGTGGGGTTGGTGGGCGCGTAGACGCGGTGAGTGCCTCTGATCCGGGCCCACAGCTGTGAACGAAGAGGCTGACGGCCTCGCCGATGCCGGACCATCGACAAGCTTCCATCTCAGTAGCGTTCGCCCTATCTCGTGTCGGCTAGCACCGCCGACATGCCCGTCCCTTCGATCTGAGACAGAAGAGGCAGGGGGTCGGACCCGATGGCCTCGACGTACTTCTGCGCCGCGCCGGTGTTGAATATCACGATCCGCTCGTCGGGGTGGATCGCCTCCTCGGCGACGAGCAACTCGAGCACTCCGAGACAGGCACCGGCCTCGGGGGCAAACGCGATGCCTTCCAGAGCGGCGCCCCGCCGGGCCCAAGCGAGGAGTGACTCCTCGGGACATGCTCGGGCCTGACCGCCGGACTCGTTGACGGCATCGATGATCATGAAGTCGCCGACCGCGGCCGGCACCCGGAGCCCGCTCGCTGCGGTGGCCGCGTCGGGAAACGGCGCGGCGAACCGCTCGCCCGCGGCCCAGGCCGTGCTGATCGGTGCGCACCCGTCGGACTGGCACGAGATCATGCGAGGACGGCGGTGGTCGGCAAGCCAGCCCATCTCGATCAACTCGGCGAAGGCCTTCCACATGCCGATGAGCCCCGTGCCGCCGCCCGTCGGGTAGAGGATCGCGTCGGGGAGGGACCAGCCGAACTGCTCGGCGAGCTCGAGGCCCATGGTCTTCTTGCCCTCGATCCGGTACGGCTCCTTGAGGGTCGACA
>VXRE01000114.1 GCA_009838635.1 Acidimicrobiia bacterium
GCTTTAGAGCTGCCCGAATCGACGTAGGCACCACCTGGTCGGACTCGCTCATCGACCCGCAATGGAGGGGCAGCTTTAGAGCTGCCCGAATGGCTCGCTCCAAAACCTGGCCCTGACCTGGGGTTTTGGTCATGGGTTGCGAGCGGTGCTGGCGGGCGGTCATCATCGTAGCTGATTTGGTTGTCAGGGAGCCGTGAATTGTTGTGTTACGTGGGTTCGAGTGCTGGGTGGCTTTGGTGTCGTCACTTGACCGCTCGTGTCAGATGATCACCGGACCGGATGCGGGTAGGCGGCTCGCGACGCCCATGAACTGGAAGCACTCGCTGCCTCGCTCTGCCGGGGCGCCGAGGTCGACGATAGCTATCGAGTCGAGCGTGTGATGGATGATGTCGCCGAGGTCAGTTCGCATCGCCAGAAGCTCCATCGCATCAAGATCACAGATAAACACGCTGTACTGGAGACTCCACCCATAGCCCTTCATGGTCTTGTGGACACGTCTGAGGCGCTTGTCCTCCCGGATGTCGTACGCCACAAGGTATCTCCTGCGTCGTGCCATCTGTCACCTCGTCATGAACGCGACGTATTCGGGTATCTCTCCCAAGAGGTACGCGCCAAGCATGCGGGCCTGAACCTCCAGTACGCGACGGTAGGTGATCCGGTATCCGTACGTGGGGTGGGTTATCTCGTGATCGAGGCGTCGTTCGTACGCCGATAGGAACGAACGACGAGCCTGTTGGTTCATAGCCACACCCTGGGCTCGGACGATGAAGCCGGACGAGCGGATCTCACCGTTGTTGATCACACTGACAACAACCGAGTCGGCGATGATCGGCCGGAACTCCTCGGCCAGATCAAGTGCAAGGGCAGGACGGCCGAAGCGGGGGCGGTGGTAGAAGCCCAGATACGGATCGAATCCGACTCCGAGCACTGTCGCGGTCAGGTCTTTCGCCAGGAGAGAGTACGCGTACGAAAGCAGACAGTTGACGGGATCCCGCGGGGGTCTCCGGTTGCGGCCATTGACGTCAAAGGTGCGGAGGTCATCATTCTTAAGCATGCCGGCGAACCTTCCAAAATACAGCCGGGCGGCGGTCCCCTCGAATCCGAGAAGGGACTCTACCGACTCAGCAGAGGCGGCTTGGTCGGCCAGGCGCTTGAGTTGCGCAAGCACGGGTCCGGTGTCAGTTCGCGAGTTTCGCCGGAGGAAGGTACGGCAGTTCCGGATCTTGCCTTCTACGAAGCGGCGCGCCACTGGTAGACCAGCCTGAGCGGCTATGCCGACCTGGCGCCTCCGAAGTTCGACATGTTTGGAGGGAAGACCGTGGGCGACGCCCTGGAACCAACCTCCGTACGAGAACCAGCAGACAGGTATTTGTCGCCCGAACGCGGCTCGCATCAGCTGTGAGGACAGTTGGACGTTGCCGTATACGGAGATCTGGGACACGTCAATCGCACGGACCTGCGTGATTGTCTCGTTGTGACGAGACACGGTGACCCGCCCCCCGCGCATGCCGACTTTCGCTCCCTGCTCCGTGATGTATAGAGGTCTTGCAGCAGAATCGCGAGGCGTGAGTCGGCGAGGTCTCTTACTAGATCTGCGGGTGTGGAGGTTGGTCTCATCAGGCAGGCAGATACCAACTAGGGAACATCGCGGGCACTTGGGACTATCGACAAGTGGCGGTGGCGGATCCGGCGAAGCAGCAACCGACCGGAGTGGATCGAGCACACCCATCGTTTTCGAGACCAACTCCTCATCGAATGGCACGGACACACGGCGTCGCGTCTCCGCAAAGTAGATCTGACCCTCAGTGCACTCGTATCCGTTGTCCCTCAGAAGAAGGCCGATCGCACAGAGCTGGATGAGTTCCGGGGACCAAGCCGGGCCGTGAGAAGGTGGCCGACCCCGCTTCACCTCGATCGGAATGACACTCCCATCAGCCGTTCCCTCGATGATGTCGGCCTTGGCGGTCAGGCCCAGCCGCTCCGAGCCGAGAGCTACCGAACGAGCAATACGTACCGGGTCGTCCTCCGACGAGTCCCCGATCAGTCCTCCACCCAGGTCAACCCGTCGATGCACGAACCGTCCCTCAACAGTATCCGGGTTGTCTTCGAAGCGCGCTTGTACCCATTCCAGATAAAAGAGACGTGGGCAGTACTCGAACTCGTTGACCATTCGAACTGGTATGAGCGTGGGTATCTCAGTCACGCGACCATACGATCTCCGGCGGGCCGAACGTTCCGTACCCTCCTTGATTGGATCGGCGGATTACGGAGCGCATGATCGAGCTGATGCCCCAGCCGTGGAAACTGTTGGATCGCTTGTCTAGGTCTCCGGTTGCGTGAGCTAGAAGGGAACGCACGGCGTTTGGTGTCGCGGGCTGTGTCCAGAGGGGCCAGGTGTAGGTACCGCCATGCCTCCAAGGGCCAGCGCAACCCTGGGTAAGAGTGCGGTAGCGACCTCGTGGGTCTTGACCCGTATAGACAGGGTGGCGGCTCAGTCCGAGGATCGCGAGTGCCTCAGCTCCTGGGTTGGTCAGCTTCTTTTCCTTAGCCGGATTTGCCGCTGATAGTGCGTAGATTCGGTCGTCGGTCGTATCCCAGCCCAAGGATGAGAGAGAACTCGAGTAACTCCATGGTCCGGTGAGACCCTCCACCACGTTATCGCGGTCTACCTCTGTGAGTGTCTGGCGGGCGATCTTCAGAAACTTGAGCTGACCGGCTGTGAAATAGAGGTCGGTCGGCTTGGCAACCTTCCCAGCGCCGTCGAGGCTCCCTTCCGTTACCAATGCTGTGGCGAACCGGCTTCCGGCGAACGGGGAGCGGGTCCTTTCAAGATACTTGGTCAGGTCTTGGGGGCTGAATTTGCCCGTATTGTCGGCCTTGGTGCCGAGTCCTGGACTCAAGGCGGGGCTCTCGGCCCAGATGGGAAGCACTCGGAGTGCTTGATCCACCACGCGCTTGAGCGAGTACTCGGTGTCGACTACTGCGTGGGGTATGACATCGTCGCTCCACCAGAGCTTCGGTTGGTGCGGGTCGGCATCGAAGAGCACTTGTACTCCTAGGGCGGCGAGGAAACCTAGTGGGTTGGTTCCTTCTAGGGCGCGCAGGTGGGTCCCTTCTCTCACTTCTTGGCCTCTTCCTCGCTTTGCCGGTGGTCGGCTAGGCGAAAGATCGCTTCCAACCACGCTATACCGTGATGTCCGTAGCGCTCCACGAGGGTCCAGAATCGGTCTGCGCCCTGCAATGCGATATCGGTTTCGACCAGGTTGGAGGGTGTCTCCATCGTCTGCTCGCCATGCCGATGCTGAAGTGTTCTCGGGCTTGAATCTTCCAGCACCGGGGGGAGAGGTCGTCCGTAGCCATGGTGGGTCATGATCAGATGAAGGACGAGATCGCGGTCATGTGCACCGGCTAGAACAGCGGCATTGGATTGGGCCAGTGCGGTACTGGCTACCTCGTGACGCATCCCCCGCGGATAGCGACGCACGGCACGCGTTCCGGGCAGCGACTTGGCGAGTGGCTCTGCGAGCATCTCCAGTTTGACTATGTCGCCGCCGACGAGTTGAGCTTGAAACCGTGGGTCAACCTTTCCGAGATCATGCAGATGCCCGGCCAGTCTGAGGTCCTGTTGGAGCTCGGTTCCCAGTCCCAGCCTCCGAGCGAACTCGGCAGCTCTGTCACCGACACCGGCTAGGTGGTCACGGAGAGTCACTGCGGTTCCGGTAAACGAGAGCGAGGCGTCCGATCCATCTAGAGTGGATCCGTCGACCGTCCTCTCGGCAATGATCGGGTAGTCGCGGTCTTTGGACAGTTCGATATCGAATCTCCCTTGGAGCCGTTCGCAGGTCCTCACCAGCCACTTCGGGGCGGTGTTCTTCACTGTGTTGTTCATCCATGTTGTGATCAGCTGCCTAGTGGTGGTATCAGCGTCTTCGTCCTCGATGAGGCCTGTTGCATCGGGAAAAAGGTCCGGATCGAGGCGCAACGTGAGACGTTGGTCATTGGCTTCCTGTGCCTCGTCGCCGAGATCGGCCACGGGCTTAGCCGACGCCGGATCCCATGTGCCGGCGGTCAAGCCGCCCTGTTCTGGATGGACAATGATCACATCACCGGGCCGAAGATCGTTGGTGGTTGTGAGCTGCTGCGGGTCGTTGTCGAAACCGAGCCAGCGATACGCCTCTCGGCTTACGTCTGCCTCGCGTGCTTGTTCGCTGGCTAACGTGTCGACATCCGCCACAGGCGACTCGGGCTGCCTGTTCCCCGAGGGCGCGAGCCAGGCGCTGGCTGCGCTGATCGGGACCTGGAGGTACTCGGAAGGTCGCGGGGGTACGAGTTTCAGCGTCTCAGGTGAGCGGTCGTAGCGCCACACGAAGCTGATGTCGGTGTTGTTGGACTCGCGGAGACCGTGAAGGAACGGGTCTATGGGGGGCTGTATGACGGGTTCGGGACGAGTCTGGGTCCAAGCGTCCATGTGAGTGTCCAACAGGAGGGGTGTGTCGGGGGTAGGTGCCAACGTAGCTTTCGGGAGGCCAGCTAGATGCTGTGATGTGGGGCCCACATCAAAAGAAGAGCCACCGAAGCGACTGTCGAGTTCTCTCCATGTTTGCTTGGCCGCATCGGCGTAGATGGGATCGGGTTTCTTAGCCTTCAGTTCGGACCGGACACCTAGGACTAGAGCTTCTGCGGCACCGCCGGTTCGATCAGCGTACGTTCCTCGCCGATCCAGTCGCCCGAACCGTTGCCGCAGGCTGTCGATGGGTGCGCACTCGGTGATCAGCAGGTCGAAGCTGAAATCGGCTCCTACCTCGATCGCCTGGGTGGCTACCACGATGGTCAGGTCCTTTGGGGCCTTCTGACGATCGGGGTCTACAGCTGTTTCGATCTGATCGAGGACGCGGGAGCGGTCGAGTGGTCGCATCCTGCCGGTCACCAGATGGGCGTTGTGGCCGGCGGCTGTCAGCCCCTCGTATGTAAGCCGAGCGGTGTTGATCCGGTTAACGACGATCCCGACGCTACGGACGGAGCCAGACTTCGCCCTCAAGAGTTTCTGTACGGCCTTTGGTATGGCTTCTTCAGCCGATCTGCCGGGAATCGGTATCAGTTTTCCTTGCTTCACTGCTGTGACGCGTTTGCGGAGGAGCGCCGAGGCTTGGAGATCCGTATCAAGAATCGTGAAGGGCCGAGCTTGCTCGTTCTGGGGGGTGGCAGACATCTCAACGACCTGTATGGGGCGCGGAAGAGTCCCACGATCCAGATGGCTGACTGCCCGGAGGGTTTCCGCAAAGGGTCTGCTCAGGTGAACCTCGTCGAGAATCACCAGGCAATCATTCCCTGCTAGCCCGGCATGAATCGGCCGCATACCAGGAGACACTCCATAGCCGCGGAATAACAGGCGCGAACCGAACTGATCCACGGTCGACACCACTACCCACGGTTGGTCCGGCCTGTATGTCCACTCATTGTCTATCGGCACGCCTCCTCTGAGCGCGGCCACTCCGAGGGGCGCGCCATCGGTGATCGCGAGGAGGCGTTCTCGGATCTGGGAGAGGACACCTCCTCGAGCCTGCGAGAGGGCGCTTTCGATAGTCGCGGCTCTCTTGTATACCTGGTCGACGATGATGCGGCGGTCGATCACGAACACCACCCTCCGTGGGAACCGATCGGGTTGTGCAGCCAGAGTGAATAACGCCGTATCGATCGCGGCTGTCTTGCCGCTGCCCGTTGGCAGGTCGATCACTTCTGGCCAGAGGCCATCATCGAGTACTTTCTTTGTCAGACGGACCTGCCACGGAAACGGTTCGAACCCATGTACAGAGCGGAAGTACGCCGAGAAGTCGGCAATCGTCAGGTCACCCATCGGACAGCTTTTCAGGTATGGGTCGCATGAGGCCTAGGCCCAGGTAGCGGCCAGCCCCGAGAACTAGTGGTCCGAGGATCGGTCTCTCGAAAGTAACGGCCGCGTGAACCAGGCGGCGGGCGATCGGACGGCCTCCAGGTCCCGGCTGGCGGAATGCGGGAAACGCTGGAGCAGGCCGGGCCCCAGAGATGAGAGGGCCGAGCGAAACAACGGTCTCGACAGGTGGCGAAAGGCCGACATGGCGACAGGAGTCGATGATCGCCTGCTCCGCGCGGGCCCAAGCCTTTCCTCGAGCGGTGGCCGAACCTGAACTGAGGCGGCCTGGATGCGCCGGCAATGCGATCGGAGTAGCAGACACCCAACGGCGAGCTGCTCGGCGCCACACCGAAGGTCTTAGTGTGACCAGTGGGCTCGGCCCGGTGATCCGGTCCATTTGCAACCTTCCGCGTCGGCCCAGATTAAGTGCCAGCGGGCCTTGGACCTCTTCCCAACTCCCCACCGCTCGGAGCAACGCACGGCGCGATAAGTCGTCGAGTTGCTCGGGCATGGCGATGGCTGCGCCTATAAGCCGTCCATCCGAGTGCTCGTGCCCCACCCATGGCAGCGGAAGAAAAGCTACGTGTGGATTGGTCGACGGTCGGCCCTCCCGACGATGACCGGACAGACCTTCAGGAATCGGGTCGGCGGCATGGTGGAACACCGCGCCCCGCAGGGCCGTTGCCACCTCGACCGCGATGGTCGACGGACACCGTTTCGATCCCCGCCTGAATGCCAACACCAGCCACTCACCCGCAGTGTCCGCTTTAGCAAAAGTGTCTTCGGTTGTCGTTGGCTCGACCTGGCGGTAATGGACCGGAGTAAACGGCAATGAACGGGGTCTACTTGCCTGATGTTTCTTGTGTTCCCGCTCAAGAGTGGCGAGTTGACCGGACCGGACGGAACGCAGGATGTCGGCACCTTCACCAGGTATGTGATTAGGAGCGGGATGATCCTGAACCAATCGGCAGGACACCAGAGACGACGAATGGCCCAGCCGGGTCAGCCGAGCACACAAACCGTCGAGGACGATCGCCTTGCTGTCTACCACGTCGGTGTTCCATACGTATGTCACCCGCGGCTCGGTTGGAGTAACGGACGGAAACACTCGGGACTGCCCGGTTCGAACATCGCCCGACGTGGATACCCAACCGGGCGGCATGAAATCTACGGCTGCGCTGACAGGAGTGTTACCCGCCGACGCAACGATCCCCGATACATCACGCTGTCTCCGCAACTGCGTGGTAAGACTCCGCTGTGTGGCCTTGGAAAGTCCCTCCGCTCGAGCGTCGTGGATCTGGGCTGTCAGGTCCTCAACGCGGCTCGCTCGCTTGTTGTACGAGCTCTGGGAAACGATCCGAGCATCGTTCACGGGAACGAAGTGTGTCGCCGCGGTACGAGGCGTCGCCTCCGAAGCTCGGATCGAAGGCGGTGGAAGGCATTCCAACCACTCGATCGCCTTCTTCTCCGTCGGGTCAGGCTGATCCGCGTTCGCCCAAGTAGCCACAAGGGCTGAGAACAACCGCGCCGGGTGTGGTGGCCACTCCGGGCTGGTCCGGTCATGATGGGCAGCCGCCACAAACCGACCGGTGAGGAAGTTGACCTCAATCGAAATCATGGTCACTCCGATGGTTGTTCAAGGGCGGACACTTGGCGGCTCCGCTTGATCAACTCCACCAACTTCGGTGCCGGTACCAGCCGTATCTCGTCCGACTCCCATCCGATTCCGGAATCAGCAGCCCTCTCGGCGGCGGCGTCGAGGATCCCGGCTGCGCTGGAACGGTCGATGGCCACAACCTCCGGCGCCGACCCGTCTCGACCTACCAACTCAATCCGAGGAGGGTGCTCGGGGACCAGAAGACAACGCGAACGGAGGTCATAGTCCATTTCGTGCTGGTACGCGATCGCCGCCACTCCCAATGCGGCGACCGCGACACGAGCCGCCGTCTCGGTTGACCGATCATGACCTGCGAAACGAAGCCGGCGGAGCGCGGCCAAGGAAATCACCGTAGTCTGAATGGCCGACGTGATCGTAACTCCCCCGGACAGACTGTCGATAAACGGCGTGACGTTGCCATGGTTGATCTCGGACGGCTTCCCGTCGCCCTTAGTCTTCGGCTCCCCCTTCTCGCGCGCCGCCTCTGACTCATCCAGGGTCCAATGCCTTTCCGCATCGGCGTGTTCAAACGCAACCGCTGCGCCACGCCCGATCTGAAGGGGATCAATCCGGCTCCCCACCTTCTTGCCGATCCTGGCATCCAAACCGACTATCTCGGACACATACGCTCGTTGGAACTTCGATCCCAGGCCACCCTTCGGACCAGTCGAGTCCCACACACCGAATAGAAGCGCAGTCGGGGAGTAGCGAAAGAGAGCCGTCGCGTCCAGGGGACTGGCATTGGTAATGGCCCGGCCCACGTCTGACAGACGGAACAACGTGCTGTCCAACAGGCTATCCCTAAAGATCGCATCAGCGATGCGATGGGGCGCTTCCAGGACAGTCAGCCGGCCCAGGTCCGACAACTCATCGTCCACGGTGAAATCGACAAACGGAACCGGGAACCCCAGTGCATGCGACTCCCATCCCTCAAGAAGCGCCATTTCAGCACGGTTGGCCTGTGATGCCACCGAATCCAACAGCACTGTCGTCTTCACCTCGTCACCGACCACCCGCTCCTCTACGGCATACCTGTGCTCGGCACTCTGAGCGACCGCATAGGTCGGTGGGAACACCTTGTCGCCAGACCCACCTGCCGGCTGCAGCGTGGTCAACGACCTCAGCGCAACCGCACCACCGCCGACCGCGGCCCGCAACCCATCAAACGTCAACTCCGACATGCTCTTGATCCTCCTTCGTGTAGTCGCCGGATACTGGTACCAACTATGGCATCAGCCTGTGACACCAAACCGCCTCAGACTGAGTGGAACCGCTGATACGACCCTCTCCTCCCGCCGCTCGGGAGTCGGCCGCCCGCCGTCGCATATGGAGCAACGTGGGAGATCGGATGGTCCCCATGCATCCACCTGTGCATCCTCCGCCTTGTGTTGCCTCCACTTCCAGTAGTCATGTAGCTCTCCCGCAGATGCCAACTCTCGTGGTACGAGACCCATGCCGAAGAACCATAACACCTTTCCGGGTGCTCACAATGCATATCTCACTGTATAGAAGCAGGGTTGATTGGGAGGAACCCAGGGGAAGCGCGTGAAAGAAGCCACGATGCGTAGCTCGCTGTCTAGCCGCAATGGAGCCTGGGCTCCACCCGCGGCAGAGACTAGTCCCACTACATAGTTCAAATGTGCACGGCGGCGCCCTCCGAAGGAACCGCTCAGACCCAGATGTCCGACCACCTCGACGCGGTACCAGCCGACGCCGACCGAATCCGGCGGCTGGCCGATATCTCAAGACCGCGGGCGGCGACCAAAACGCCAGCAGTGATGACATCCCAGGCTTGCTCGATCTCATTGTGGTCTGCGCTGTCCACCAGCGCCACGCAACGCTCACCGACTTCGGAGGCGAATACACGATGCTAAGGCCGAGAACCTCCTCCGCCGCACCAACCCCACCCGATCCACAAACGACCCACCCGGCCGGCAACGGCGGTCCAACCGCACACCGCTGGAGGGTCTACCGCTTACAACGACGCAGCCAACTGCTCAGGCGTTACGACCCAACCCTCCTGTGACCCGCATCCCCCTCTCCGCTGTGGCCCCCACGCACCGGCTGTCACCGGCAGCTCGCCGACCCGACGGCCCCCCGCCTGGGTGTAGTAAGCGACATGTTCGACCCCGATCTGGCGATGTAACGCGACGTAACCAACACCATGCCCCACCACCCCCAAACCTGGCCGCGCATCCCAGCCGGGGACATATGTCCCCACCCCATTGGGCGTGCGACGGGAACAGATGTCCCCGACAGCAACGGGGGCTGGATGCTGGCCGCATCGCCGCCGACCCCGAGGTTGCTGGATCGATGGTCTGTCCGCCGCAGCGTGACTACCCACCCGACACTGAGCTCAGTTCGGTTCGCTCTGGCAGCGGGTCCATCTCGCGAGTCCATCAGCGGTCGGCCAACGATCACACATCCGTAACGGCCATACCCCCGCGACGTACCGGGATTAGGGGGCTACCGCCTGGTCCGCCACCGCCTCGGTCATCGTCGTCGGAGGCCAGAGCTATCGACTCAGAGGCAAACGAAAGGAGATCACCCACCGACCGACCCCAGACCGCGCAGTTTTAACCGGCCACAACCGAGCAACTTTCGCCCGGCCTTGACATCCACCAGGCCGGGAGACAACCCTGGCGGCGGCGTGTCCTTGGTGGATGGTCAGCGAGAAGGCGACTGAAATTCTCGGGCTCCGGCTATGGGTGGCTCTAGTGGTTAAGGTGTTGGGGTGGACCACGAAACGTTCCTAGCTTCGGAGCCGGTATTCACCGGCCCAGAACTCGCTGAGGTCCTGGCTGAGCCTGGTGTGGTCTACCCTGTGGAGGAGGCCCGCCGCCTCGAAGAGCGATGGGTGCGGGCGGGACGGGTGGTAGCGGTACGGCCCGACTTGTCCGCGGTGGTGGACGTTGGCTACGTACGGCGGGTGCCTCTGTGGCCGGCCACATGTCGCGACTGGCAGCGGTTGGGTCGGTGGCAGGCCACCGGTGTGCCGCTGTTCGATATCCACGAAGGCGCCGCGGGCAAGCTCGACGCTGCCGGCGACGGAGCTCTGATCCCCGACGAGGCGCCGGCCGCCGCGGCCCGGCGCAGCATCCCCGCGGTCCGAAAACACTGAGAGCGGCTGCGGTCGGTGTTCTCGATCCGGGCTGATCGGGGCAAAGGCCCCGGACGGCCCATCTACCGCTACTGGCGGCGGGAGTGGGACGAGTCCCGAGGCGTCGCCTACATCCCCGCCCGGGTCCTGACCTAACCCCGCTTCACGCACGCCGACGTTGCCTTCTTGGTCGGCCGGGCCTCGTGGCAGGACTATCAGGGGCGGCGGAACCGGGGCGGCACCCGGCGGGCGGTCGGCCGGTGAGCGAAGACGGGGGTGGCCACCGTATCCCGGACGTACCTCAAGCTGCGCGACCTGGGCCTGCTGGTCGGTGACCGCCTCCGGGTTGAGCTGCTCCGCGCACAGACCGCCCACGCCCGCTCCCACATCCGCCAGGACCTCGCCGCCGCCACCAACCGGGCCCTCCGCCGAGGCCAGCCGCCGAGGCCTCGGGACACCCAAACCCATCGAGTGATACACCCTTGCACAGTGATTCCCTAAGGGAGCATCAAGATCGCGACATTGATCTACCAATGCCCGGCGCGCAGCAGCGCGCCCCGCAAAAGCGACGAAGGAAAGGACCGGACCGGCCCCGATCGGTTCGGCCTAGCCGGGTGTGGGTGCCCGAATACCAGGACTTCCAGGTGCTCACAGCCTCAGAAGGCTGGGCAGGACTGCCCTGCGGTGGCCTTGGGCTGGCCGTGTGTTTCCCACAGGGGGGTGGTGGACAGCCCTCGTATGTGGACAAATCCAGGGAGGGCCGGCGGCTGCCACCCCAGCCGGGAGGGGGGGACATATGTCCCCTTTTGTGGTACGCTGGGGGCGGAAAGGAGCACAATGACCGCCACCGAGGTAATGGACGCAACGCTGGAACCGGGGATCTCCAACGGGCGGCCCGTAGCGGTGTTCCGGTCGGTCGATCATCACACCGGGGACGAGGTGCGCCTGCGGGTGACCAAACGCGGCCACCACACGCCCGACCACATCGCCACCTACCGTGTGTTCCACGAGCCGGCCCCCGGCCAGCCCGGCCTACTCAAGGCGGCGCAGGTGACCGAACCCGAACCAATCCCGACGGGCTAACCCACCAGCCCCCCCCGCCCCCGGGACCCCGACCAACCCGGGGGC
>VXRE01000109.1 GCA_009838635.1 Acidimicrobiia bacterium
GCGGGCGCCCCTCCCCCACATCCGCGAACGTTCCGACCCAGGGCACCCGGTAGTTCATCAGGCCCACCCGCACCACCACCTGCTCGCCCGGCCCGATGCCCGCCTCCTCCAGATCCTCGGGCGTGATGTTGGTCTGGACGTTGCCGTAGGTGTCCACCCACCAGGCCCGACCTTCCACCCGTCCCTCGTCCGTCACCTCGGACAGGGGCAACAGGAGCGGCGTCAGCACCCGCGCATCCAACTGTGGCCCCATCTCGTCCGGCCGGGCTTCTCCCGCCGCCAGCACGGCCGCCGCCGGTGCGAACCGGTCCCGCCCTTCGAACGTACGTCCCCGCGACGGAAGCATCACGTCCGGGTTCTCGATCGCGTAGGCGTCCGTTACTCCGCCGAGGAAAGCCGCTGCCGGGGAGAGGATCCCGTTGTCGGGGCCCACGAGACAGCCCCAGCCGGTCTCCAGCACCACGGCCCGGCGGTCGCTACCCACACCCGGATCCACCACCGCCAGCACGACACCGGGCGGCATGTACTGGATGGCCCGCAACAGGGTGAGGGCTCCGGCCCGGATGTCACCGGGCGGGATCCGGTGGTTCAGGTCGATCACGCGGCACCGAGGCGCCAGCGTGGCGATCACCCCGTGCACCACCCCGACGAACTCGTCCTCCCGGCCGAAGTCGGAGAGGAAGGTAATCGGAAGCGGGAAGCTCGGAGCCACGTCAGCCCGAGAATAGGGGGGTGAGAGACGTTGGTCGGCACAGGCCCGATCGGTAAACCTGACCGCGCCCTCTGGAAGCGGGACCTACTACGCGGCGTGCGTGACGCCGTGCCTGGCGAGGCGGACACACACCGGACTGCTCCGCTTGCGTATCCGGGCCTCGGTTTAGCATTGGGTCATGGGTGATCCGGGACTCGACGACACCGAACTGCTCTCCTCGGCGGAGGGGGTGGTGATGATCATCGGGGCGCCCGACTCGGGCAAGACGACCCTGGCCCGCACGCTGGTCGACACCGCCCTCCAAGACGGGCGGACTGTCGCCTACATCGACAGCGACCTGGCTTGCACCACCGTGGGGCCCCCTACCTGCGTGGGCCTCAAGTGGCTGCGAACGCCCGCCGACGTGGACGACTTCGCCCAGGCCGACGACCTGCGCTTCGTGGGGAGCATCAGGCCGGATCGGTACATTCTCCAGCAGGTGGCGGGCGTCGCCTCGTTGGTGGAAACCGCCCGGGCCGAGGCGGACCTGATCATCATCGACACCAGCGGAACCGTCTCGGGCGTGGTGGGCCAGCGGCTCAAGTATCACAAGGCGGAGCTGGTTCGTCCCGACGCCGTATGGGCCGTGCAGAGGGGCGGCGAGTTGGAACCCCTGGTAGGCCTCCTGCGGCGGTTCCTCTCCGTCAACGTGATAACGGTCCCTGCCAATCGGGGCGGGCTGCCGATGAGCCCCGAGGAGCGTATGGACATGCGGGCCGCTCGGTTCGCCGCGGCATTCCCGGCGCCTCTCCAGCGCTGGCGCGTGCTGCCCACCGTGTTCGCACCCAGCCTCCCGGCGGGCTTCGACCTGGTACGCCTCCACCGGATGATCGTGGGTGTCCACGACCGGGAGGGCCGGTGCCTATGCCTGGGAGTGCTCGAGTACGAGGACGTGCTGCGGGTCATCACCTCGGGGAACCAGGGCATGGCCGGGCTGCGGATCGGGTCGGTCCGTCTCGATCCCGAGACCTTTCGCACCACCTCTGTCCGCCTCAACGAGTTGATGTTCGGCCTCGGCTGATCGCCCCCGGCCGGTCGGATCCGGACACAGCGAAAGCCCGAGGAACCTTTACCGAATTCCACCGCACTTCCCCTGACGGATTCGCTCGGCGCCAGCACCTCGGGCCTTCTGGACAGAACCTTACGGCCTGTCGTCTGGCGGATCAACCCATCTGTTGACATATTATAACAACTACTGTATAGCCTAAAAGGTAGGTGGATGGACCTCTACCAGGGCCTTATCCACACAATCCCCAGGGGTTGCTCACAGGGAGTGTGAACAAGACCATCCTCTATTTTTTTCGCGCTCTCCAGCCCCGGATCGTGGTGGTCGACACGCGGCGTCAGCGTCCGAATCCTGTCCTGACCAGGGGACGGAACGTGAGATCCACCAGCTCGTAGATCTCCGCGAAGACATACTGCAGAACCTCCTCAACGGCGCGCTCGGCCTCGACCCGGCCCCGCAGGTAAATCCCTCCGTCGTGATCGATCGCAAAGTGGACCCGCCAGGCCCGATGGTTGCGGATCAGCATCAACCGGTAGACCTCCTCCAGCCGGCCGCGAGGCGAGGGGAGAACGTACGCCTCGAACCCCACAGTGCGGTCGCCGGGCTCGACCCACACGGTGGTGAAGTCGCGAGTTTGCTGAGCCATCCGCACCGCCCATCGGCCTTCCACGAGCTCGGTGGCCACCACGTCCGATCCGGGATCCTCCACCCACGACCGGAAGACGGCGCCCAGCCGCTCGGTGAGCTCAGCGCGTCCCATCGGCGATCCCCATGTAGAGCTCCAGGAGCCGGTCGGTGGCCGCCTCCCACCCGAAGCGACGACCCGCCGCGGCGGCGCCCCGGATCAGCTCCTCGCGGTGAGCCGACCCGTCGAGGACCCTCAACAGGGCCTTGGCGTAGTCGGGTGGATCCCATCCGTCCACCAGGAACCCCGACACCCCGTCCTCGACCACATACCGCAGTCCGCCCACGTTGGCGGCCACCACCGGCAGGCCCACCCCCTGCGCCTCCGCCGCCACCAACCCGAAGGACTCGCTCCTCGACGGCACGATGAGTACGTCGGCGGCCTGGTAGTAGATCGGAAGGCGGTGATGGGGCTGGACGCCGCACCAGGTCAACTTCCCGTCCAGGCCCGAGCGGGCGGCGAGTTGCCGGATCTCGGACTCCTCCTCCATCCCGGAGGGTCCGCTCGGCCCTCCCACCACCATCATCCGCGCACCCGGGAGGTGGTCTTGCACCATGTCGAAGGCCGCCACCGCCACGTCCAGCCCCTTCAGGGCCTGGATGCGACCCACGAAGAGCACGGTCGGCGCGTCATCGAGACCCAGCCGCCTCCTGGCGTCGCGGCGATCACCCGGCCTGAACAGGGTCAGATCGATGCCGGGCGGGTTCACGCACACCCGGCTGGGATCTGCGCCGTACTGCTCGATCAGCTCCAGCGCCTCGTGCTCCGTGGAAGCGATCACGCAGTCCGACCGCGCTATCACCTCCCGCTCGGCGGCGATGCGATACAGCGGTTCGCTCGGCTGGCCCGGGCGACGGGTGGCGTCCTTGACCCGTCCCAGCGTGTGAAAGGAGTTGGCGAGTGGGAGGCCGGTGACCTGCTTGACGAGGAGCCCCGTCCAGCCGGACAGCCAGTAATGGCTGTGCACGATGTCGGTCCCCGGCCCACCGCTGCCGTTGTCGAGCACGGCCTCGGTGACCTGCCTGGCGAACTCACCCACCCACTCCCCGAGCCGGGGAATCGGGATCGGCGCGATCGGCCCGGCCTCGACGTGGATCACCTCGTAACCGGCATGGGTGCTCATCACCCTCGCCCGGCTCGGATCGGTCCGCCGGGTGAACACGGTCACCTCGATGCCCCGTCGGGCGAGCGAGGCGGCCAGCTCGTCGACATAGACGTTCATGCCCCCGGCATCGCCCACGCCGGGACGATCCAGCGGAGACGTATGCATCGAGAGGAAGACCACCCTGCGGATCATGTGCTGCCCTCCACCACGAGGAGGGGCCGTGGCCGGGCTCCCATGCGGAACTTGTAGGGCTCCGACCCCTTGAGGAAGTCGAACACCTCTGCGCCGGCGGCGATGGTGGCCGCTATCAACTCCGTGAGAAGTACCACCCCGGGAGACACATGACGAAGATCGGGGTCGTAGGCGGAGTTGTACAGGTAATAGCCGTCGGTGTCCGAATAGCCGATCACGACCGCTGCCGGGAGGTCGTTCTCCCCGTACAAGGCGTCCAGGCGCCAGCCGTCGGTGCTCAGAAGTTCGGTGAACATCTCCTCCATCGGGTCGGTCATGAACCGACCCTTCCGTCCCGCCGACCGGCGATGGAGCCGGAAGAAGTCGTCCAGAACCGGACCCGGCTCCTCGAACGTGGCCACGCGCAGCCCGCCCATCTCCCCGACGAAGCGGCGGCGCTTGCGGCGGGCCTCGTGACGTTGCTTCTTTCCGATGGCGGCAAGGTACTCGTCGAACGTGTCCGGGAGGTCCACCACCGCGGTCTCGGCGTGCGGGGCCTTGCGGTATCCCAGACCGACCCGATCCAGGGCTCGTGTAATGACGTCGGCCGCGGCGGACGGGAGAGAGTCGAACCGGAAGGAGCGGCTCCGGCCGGACGTGCGGAAGTGCTCGGCCAGCAGGTCGACCGCGTCACCGAGCGGCGATCGGTAGTCGACCAGGTCCTCGTCACCGAGAAGCCCCAGATGATCACCCTCCTTGACCAGGGCCACCTCCCCCCGTTCGTCCGACAGTAGGAGAGGCACCTGGCCGGGCGATGCGGTATACCGCCACACGGTGGCGAGAAAACCCCTGGTGGCGAACGGGCCCACCCGCTCTGCCGCCGTACGATGCCCGTAGGTCCTGGTGTCGAACATCACATGGACACTTTCGGTGCCCTCATAGACAGGCTCGCACCAGCGTGGGGTAGGGATTGACCGGCGCCGAGGTTCGCCCCTTGGGATGGAGTTGGAAGTGCAGATGTGGCGGGGTGGTGCGGGCGTTCCCGGTGTTTCCGTTGTAGCCCACCACCTGGCCCCTGCTGACCCGGATCCCCGAGGCGACCCCCGAGGCATAACCGTCGAGGTGTGCGTAGTAGTAATCGACCCCGTGGTCGGCCGCCAGCCACAGAGCGGTACCGCCCCGTCCTCCTTGCGTAAGCAGCACCGTGCCGCTGGCCACGGCATAGAGGGGCTGACCCCGGGGGGCGAACAGGTCGTTGCCCCGGTGCTTCCGCCCTCCCGACCGCGGGAAACCCCAGTCGTTGATGAAGGAGGTGGCAGCCGGATCCAGCGGGCAGATGAACCCGGGTGTCAGCTCGGGCCCGACCCCGGCCGCCGGACCCGCCCGCCGGGCCGCCTCGAGGGCCCGTGCCCGGGCCAGCTCGGCCTGGCGTTGCCGGTAGAGCCGGCTGCACTCTCCCTCCAACTGCCGTGAGGCGTACAGGGCCTCATCTGTCGCCGCAGCCAGGATCCCGGCCTGCTGTTCGGCCCTGATCTCCAGGATGAGCAACTCGGTCTCCTCCTCCACGAGCTGCTGCTCCATGACCTCCGTCTGCGCCAGTATCACCCGCCACCGGTCCACCGCCGCCACCCGCTCGGTGGTGATCGCCTTGATGAACTCCTGGCTGGTGACCAACTCATCTAGCGAACTCGTCCGGAGCACGAGGCCGCTGATCTCCGTCTCGGCGGTCATGTAGGACTCGACCGCCCAATCCACCACCGCCGTGCGTAGCACCTCGAGCTCCTCGTAGCGCTCGGCAATCTGGTCCTGGAGCCGGGCAACCCGGCCCGCTATGACGTCTCGGTCCGCATAGAGCCCGGCTACCCGGGCCTGCGCCTCGTTCCGCTCCGCGACCGCTGAGTCAAGAATGTCCGCCGCATCCCCGTAGGCGCCGCAAGCCTCGTCCACCTCAGCCTGGGTCACGGCCCCCGAAGGGGTGGGCGCGAGGGCTGCGATGACCAATACGGGCGCGACCAGGAACACGACGCGCCGGATGTGTTTGGACATTGGAATTCAAGGCTAGTGGTCAGTGGTCGGTGGTCGGTGGTCAGTGGTCAGTGGTCAGTGGCCGGGCACGCCGGACCCGCGACCTCATGGAGCCGGTCAAGAACAACTTGGCGGGCTCTGCTCTCGAGGGCCGTGCTCACCCGATCATCCGCATCACGGGCACGAACACCGCCACGGCCAGCATCGGACCGTCCAGTGCGGCCAGTAGGCCCCGCGGTCTGGCCGTCAAACGGATCGCTCCCGTCCGGAAAGCCAGGCCGATCCCACGGCCTGCGATCGTCGCGCATGCCAGGAGTAGTCCGATGAAGAACCACACCAGGAGATCGAACCCGGAAAGGTAGGCGACCGCCACGGCTACCACGACCATCAGGACCGGGCCGACGAGGTAGGGATCGAACAAGCGTGACCGGCTCACCTCGGTCCACCGCCCGACTAGAGCACCCACCGCGATCACGATCAGCAACCCGGCAACCTGGCGGTCCCCGCCGTCGGCAACCGACCTGGCCAGCAGGAGGGACGCCACCGCCAGTGAGGCGATCACCGCGCCCAGCGCAGAAGCGCCCATAGAGGTCAGGTCCCGCGCCGATGGCCTCACCACGGCCCATCCCATCACCAGGACCATCGAGACGGCCACGCCGATCCCCAGACCGAGCAATCCGAGCGTGTTGGCGATGGCCATCGAGACCAGGACAGAAGCCAGGATGGGCTGGGTGTGCAAACCGAAATCGCTGTCGGATGAGGCGTTGACCAGGTCGATCACCCAGAGTGCCACCACCCCGACCCAGACCGCCACCACGATCGCTATGTCAAGGGTATTGGCCACGATCAGCACCAGCATCAGCCCCGCCAGCAGCAGTCCGTCCATGCCACCGCCGCCGGTCCCCGGTACGGAGCCTCCTGAGACCGGGGGTATCACCGCCAACTCATCATCGTCGCTCACCGGGTCCTCGGTAGACCCTTCGTCCCCGTTCTTCCAGAGGCGGGCGGTCTGCATATGGCGCCGGAACTCCGGCCCGAACCGGTCCCCCAGGGCATCGACCACCGCGCCGACGGTGTCGCCCTCGATATCCACCTGCGAGCTACCAGCGATCTCGCGCAGGTTCGCGAACAGCCTTACCCGTGCCATCGAGACTGAGGCTACTCGCAATCGGCGCCGCTACCGCGCCAATTAGTTGCTAGTTGGTAGTCGCTAGTCGCTAGTCGCTAGTGAGTATATAGACTACAATCCATCAACCAAAGGTAGCACCCGGTGGTTAATTTCACGCCGGCCTGAAAGCGGGGCTGCCAAGTGGCTATGACCCCCCGACCGGAGCACGGAGCACCCATTCGCTAGACCGTCCGGACCCATCCATGAGTCGGGCCTATTGGATGGTTACTGGTAGTAGGAACTAATGACGAAAATGAGAATCTAAGGACTAGAAACTAGCAACTACAAACTAGAAACTAGGACTTACCAGCCGTCGTGGAGCGGCTGACCCTCGGAATACCCGGCCGAGGACTGGACCCCGATGACCGCCCGCCGGTGGAACTCGTCGATCGTGCGGGCGCCCGCGTAGGTGAAGGACGATCTCACTCCGGCGGTGATCCGGTCCAGCAGGTCTTCCACGCCCGGGGCGTCGGAGCTGAGGTACATGCGGCCTTCGGAGATACCCTCCTCGAACATGGTCTTCAGCCCCCGCTGGTAGGCGGTGTCCTTGGCGGTGCGCCGCTTGACCGCCTGGCGAGAAGCCATGCCGTAGTTCTCCTTGTAGACGTTGCCCTCCACGTCCGACAGCGTGGGAGCGGCCGACTCGTAGGTGCCGGCGAACCACGAGCCGACCATGGCCGCCGCGGCGCCTGCAGCCAGGGCCAGGGCCACGTCCCTCGGGTCGCGCACCCCTCCGTCTGCCCACACGTGGCGCCCACGGGATCGTGCCGCCGCGGCGCACTCCACCACCGCCGAGAACTGGGGACGGCCCACGCCGGTCATCATCCGGGTGGTGCACATGGCGCCGGGGCCCACACCGACCTTGACGATGTCGGCGCCCGCGTCGACAAGGTCGGTGACGGCCCGGGCTGTCACGACGTTGCCGGCCACGATCGGGCGGTCATCCACCACCGCCCGGACTTCCTTCAACGCCTCGATCATCCGGGCCTGATGACCGTGGGCGGTATCGACCACCACCATGTCCACCCCGACCTCCGACAAGGCGGCGGCTTGGGCTCCGGCATCCCCGCTGATCCCGACTGCGGCCGCCACGAGGAGCCGCCCCCGGTGGTCGGTGGCCGGCTCGTACACGGTGGCTCGCACGGCGCCCGGACGGGTGATGACGCCGACCAGTATCCCCGACTCGTCCACCACCGGCGCCAGGGGTACGCGGCGCTCGGCCAACTCCTCGAACATGGCCTCGGGATCCAGCCAGGCGGGAAGGACGATCGGTTCGTACGACATCACTTCCGACAGGTGGGTGAACGGGTCGGCGCCCTCCTGGTCGCCCTCGGTGAAGATGCCCACCGGACGGCCCCGTTCATCCACCACGATGACCGCCCCATGGGACCGCTTGTTGATCAAGGCCCTCGCCGTGTTGACGTTGTCGTGAGGGGTCAGCGTGATGGCAGTGTCCAGCACGGGGTCCGCTTTCTTCACGGCGGACACCATGTCGGCGATGGCTTCGATCTCCACGTCCTGCGGGAACACGGCCAATCCCCCGCGACGGGCCACCGTCTCCGCCATACGCCGGCCGGAAATCGCCGTCATGTTGGCCACCACCACCGGGATGTTGGTACCGACTCCGTCCGGCGGGGTGAGGTCCACGTCCATCCGGGACGAGATGTCCGAGAAGGATGGCACGAGGAAGACGTCCGAGTAGGTCAGCTCACGGTCCACCACCAGCCCTTCGATGAACCTCATGGTGGGTCCCCGGTAGCCAACTGCCGGATCATCAGTTCACTGCCTCGCGGTCGCCGGGGTGCTCGAAGCCCGGCTCTGGCGGCCTCGTCCGTGTCCGCCGGGACCGGACCATCACGACCAGGACGATCAGGACGGCCAGGGCGGCCGCCACCGCAACCCACACGCCGGCCATGCCCAATCCTGACGTTCTAAGCCGCGACTCGGCTTCGAGGGTGCGCCCGGAGTCGGTAAGCGAAAGGTTCCAGACAAGGAGGTTTCCGGAGTGCAGGTCGGCATTGTGGGAGACGATCTCGCCGGGCAGCGTCACGCTGATACGAATGTCGAGCACCTGGTCGAGCATGGCGAGGTCCAACGGCACGGGGCTTTCCGCCAAGCCCTCACCCAGCAACCCGTCCACGCCGGCCGGGATGGTCAGGCTGAACCCGAATGTGTCGCCCTCCCGGGTTGGCAGTCCGGCGGCCAGGAAGTCGAGCAGTCCCAGCTCGGAGGATGCGCCGTCGGCTGCCACCAGGCCCGACAGGACTGCTCGCAGCCCGGACAACGAAGCGAACGGAACGGTGGCGCGGATACCTTCGTATCCTTCCTGCGCTACGAACTCGGTGCTCCAGCCGTCCGGGAACATGTCCTCGCCAACCGCCAAGGCGTTGTCGAACTCGGCACCCACCAGCGAGGTCAGGGCATCGTCCATGGACAACTCAACCGTAAACGTCCCGCTCTCGTCCGCTTCGATCACCAGATCGGCGAAGATCCGGAGCTCGCATGCCGTCAGCAGCAGGACGCCGACCATCGACAGCAGCAGCAGCCGGAATCCTCCGGAGCCGGTCTTCACCACGACCCTCCTCGGTTCAGCAGGCGATCTGTCTGCTGGAATGCAGTCCCGACGGGGGTTCATACCCCGTGGGACTCGGAGATGATCACGGTAACACCGTCGGGAGCCTCGACCTCGAAGGCTCCGAGGGATCCGGCCGCGGCCGGACCGGTGGTGTGGGCGCGGCCTTCGACCCGATCCCGGAGGGCTTCCGCATCATCCACGACGAAGACCAGCCGGCTTTGATGCCGTACCTCCCCGGGACCGTCCTCGGGCACCAACTCCAGCACGGAGTCAACACCCACGTCCAGCAGGACTCCCGAGCCGGTCTCCTCCTGCCCTCCGGGACCCGCTGTCTCGATGCGAGCGAAACCGAGGGTGCTCTGGTAGAAGTCGACGCTGCGGCCCAGGTCGCTGCAAGGGATGACGACCCGGAGCTGTAGCACGCGGGAGCGCGGTGCCCCGGGCCCGCCGAGAACCGCCTTGGCCTGGGCGACCGTGAACCGTCCTTCGGTGACCTCCCGGCCCACCACCACCCCGGCAAGGCTGCGGCCGCCGACCTCGATCGAGGTCAGGGCGCGGAGGTCGTCCGCGTTCCGCACCCCGCCTGAGGCGACCACCGGCTCGTCGATGTACTCGAGCGCGGTCCGGAGGATGTCGAGATTGGGACGTTCCGAGAGCACATCGCGGCGGGCGTCGGTCACGAAGAAGCCGCTTACCCCGCACGAGGCCATCTCGAGCATGACCTCTTCCATGAACCGACCGGAGTCTGAGGTCCACCCCTCGGTGACCAACTCCTCGTTGCCGAGGACGTCGAGCGACACCATCATCCGGCCGGGAAAGTCACGGCACAGGTCCCAGACCATGGTGGGGGTCTCGATGGCGGCCGTGCCCATGGTCACCTTCCAGGCGCCCTGCTGGATGAGCCGGGCAGCCTCGCGTTCGGAACGGATCCCGCCCGCTACCACGATCGGCAGGTCGAGCGCGCTCAGCATGCGGTCGATCAGGGGACGATTGCGGTAGGAGCGGTAGGCGGCCGCGTCGAGATCGACCACCAGGAGGCAATCCACGCCCATTTCAGCCCAGCCCCTGGCCCGGTTGATCGGGTCGGCGTCTAGAGAGATCACATCGTCGAGGCTGCCCCGACCGAGACGGACCGCCCGGCCTTCGAGAATGTTGACGCGGGCGTAGAGGTCCATGGCGCAGATTGTATCGGGTCCGAATGCCGATGATCACTGCCCCGTGGACAGGGGACCAGGCGGGGACGAGTCTCGGTCGATAACCTCCAGGTATGGACACCCGCCTCGACGGACTGCGAGCCGTGGTGACCGCCGGCGCCGGCGGACTCGGCCTGGCGATCACCCGGGCGCTGGTCGGCGAGGGCGCAACCGTTTTCGTGGGGGACGTCGATGAACGGGCGCTGGCCAGCCTGCCGTCCGTAGTGGAGCGCGCCGGGGTGGACGTGTCGGATCCGGGTGCGGTGGCGGCCTGGCTGGATCCGATCGCTGCCTCCGGGGTCGACCTGCTGGTCAACAATGCGGGGATAGCCGGACCGACCAAGCCTCTCGAGGAAATCTCCGCGGACGAGTGGCGCCGGTGCCTGGCGGTGGGTCTTGACGGCCAGTTCCACTGCGCGCGACGGGTCATCCCTGCCATGAAGCGACAGCAGTCGGGCGCCATCGTCAACATCTCGTCCACGGCCGGATTCCATGGCATGCCGTACCGAGCACCGTACGTGGCCGCCAAGTTCGGCGTGATCGGTCTGACCAAGACGCTGGCGATGGAACTCGGACGCCACGGCATCCGGGTCAACGCCGTCGCTCCCGGCGCCATCACCGGAGAACGCATGGATCGGGTCATCGCGGCCCACGCCGAGGCCGAGGGTCTGCCCAGAGAGGAGATCCGTTCGCTGTATGCGGAGGGCACCTCGATGGGGACCTTCGTCGACCCTGAGGAGATAGCCGACTTGGTGGTCTTTCTGGCCTCGGCACGAGGCAAGCGAATAAGCGGCCAGGTCATCTCGGTGGACGGCCACACCGAGACCCTCTACCCGCGGACCTATGACCAGAGCGAGAAAAAACGGATGGGCGAGCAGGACGGGGGCCGCCTGTAGAGCCTGTATGGTGGTGCCGACTTCCCCGGCCGTGTGCCCCCGGGTGCCCGCGTGCCCGCGTCCCCGGAGGTGCGGGGCGCGCCCCCCAGTTTGGGGCGGTGCGGGTGTGCCTTCCCCCGCCGCGCGGGGGGGGGTGGGAGCGGGGGGCG
>VXRE01000037.1 GCA_009838635.1 Acidimicrobiia bacterium
CTCGATGATCGGTACCCAGTCACCGAGGAGTTCGCCCAACGAGCTGATCTCGCCGGGATCGACCACCGACGGGTGCCGGGGCACGTCGGCGAAGTGCGACTGCGACGCCGAGTTCAACACGTTGATCTGGCCCCAGACGTCGGGATACGCCTTCTCCAACTGGCCGTCGATGCTCAGCAACAGGTCGGCCACCACCAACGCCGCCGCCTTGTTGGGCGAGTTGTAGGGGATGGTCACGAAGTTGGTGTTGCCGATCTGCCCGCTGTTCAAGCCGTAGGTACGGGTCGACTCGGGGAACAGGCCGCTGTCCACCTTGGAACCGGCTGCTGCCGGGCCGTAGGCCAGGAAGTGGCTTACCTCCTGGTTGGCGTACAGCTGCTCGAGGGCGGGCTGGTCGACCGGGTAGGTCTCCCCGCCGCGCCACAGGCAAGGCTCGACCGCGTTCAGGGTCGCCCACGTGGCAGGCGCCACCTGGTCGTAGAGCGCCTGGTCGAAGGGGATCCCGACCATGTCGGTGTGCCCGCCGGGCAGGATCTTGTCCGCCTCGTTGTAGAACACGTGACGCACGAACACGCTGCCGGTGAAGTCCGGCGGGGCCGGGTAGGTGAACGTTCCCGGATTCTCGCAAGCTTGGGCGAGCAGGGCGTCCATGTCGGCCGGAGGACTGGGCACGAGGGCGCTGTTGTAGAACACCGCCGATTGCGCCTGGTTCCACGGGACCTCGCACTCGTCCACGGGGGTGCCGAAGTCGAATGCGATGGGCCCGGCTTGCTGGTCCACGTTGGCCATGCTGGGCATGATGTTCCAGTAGCCGCAGAAGAGCAGACCGGCGTTCTTCATGGTCTTGAAGTTCTCGCCGTTGATCCAGATCATGTCCACCGAACCGCTGGCGAACTCACCGGCCTCGGTCTCGCTGATCACCGTGTCCACCGCGTTGACGGTGTCGGTGATGCGCACCTGGTTCAGGTCGATCCCGTAGCGCTCCTTCGCCTGGTCCTTGACCCAGCCGTTGATGTAGGCGTTGATGACCGCGCTACCGCCCCACATGAACCAGTTGAGCCTGGTGCCTTCGGCGGCTGCCACGATCTCGTCCCATGACATGCCGGCCAGCTCGGAGTCATTCAGGTCCAGGAGGCCAGGACCGGAGGGTCCCATCGGCTCGGCCTCGACCGGAACCTCGACCTCGACCTCGACCGTCTCGGTCACGATCGACGTGACCACGACTTCCTCGGTGACCACGACTTCCTCGGTGACGACCACTTCCTCGGTCACCACCTCGGTTACCACTACTTCCACCTGCTCGGTCACGATCGACGTGACCACCACCGTCTCCGGGGTGGCATCTTCGGCGCCGCAGGCCGCGGCCACCAGGGCCACGACCGAGAGCAACGCCGCGAGGCGTAGCAGTCCCTTGCTTCTTGTAGTCCCGCGCATTTGCCGGCTTCCCTCCTTGTTTGTCATGTTCCGCCGGACCGATCACCCACCGGTCCTCCCTGCTCGGGAACAGCGGTCGGTCGACCCGGCCTCTTATTCTACGGTCTAGCGCCCCTGGGTGCCCCCTCCACCGCCAGCAAATTGCCCTCGGCAATCCTTGCTGACTCGAGGTCAGTTGGAGGGAACGCGCCCCAGCACCTCGTACAGCTTCCGCTCCGCCGACCTCATCTCGTGGGCCATGTTCAACTCCCTCATCCGGTCGAACTCGGGGAACCCCGCCCGCTGTTCGGCCGCCCACTCCCGGGCGAACGAACCGTCCTGGATGTGGGAGATGATCTCTCTGAGACGAGACCTCTCGGCTTCCTCCTGCTCGGGAGAGAGCCGGGCGGTCACTTCCTGCCCGTACTGGCTAGTACGGGAATGTAGCGTGATTTGGTCCCAGAGCCCAATGTCGCGATAGGCCTTGGCGGTCTCGATCCCCTCACCCGAGGCGTAGAACTCCAGCATCGCCACTTCGGGGCTGCAACCGGCCTCCACCAGGACCTCGCAGTATCGACGTACCGCGTAGAGATACCCCACCTGCTCGGCGAAGAGGTCCACGGTCGCCTCCTCGAGAAAGCTGGACTCGATCACGCCCATCCGGGCCGATCCGATCCCCTCGCAGAGGGCCAGCATCCGGGCGAAGGCCGTGCCGGTGGCGTCACGGTGGACGGCGATGAGGCTCGGGAACCCCTCACCGCTCAGGTAGGTGTCCCGGACGCCCGCGCCGATCATGCGGGGAGCGATCAGCACCACGTCCACGTCGGCCGGGGGCCCGATCAGGTCGAAGGCGATGTTGTAGCCGCTGGCAAACACCACCATGTCACCCGCCGAGAGATTCGGGGCGATGTCCCGCTCGAACACCTGGGGCATGACCTCGTCCGGCACCAGGAGGAAGGTGATGTCGGACCGTTCCACCGCCTCGCCCACCGGCAGCGCCTCGAAGCCGTCCTGGATGGCCGCCTCGTAGGACTCGTCCCGGCGGCTCCCCACGATGACGCTCAGGCCGCTGTCCCGCATGTTGAGGGCTTGGGAGCGGCCCTGGTTGCCATACCCGATGATGCAGACGGTCTGGCCGGCCAGGTGGCGCAGGTCCGAGTCCTCCTCGAAGTACATCGTCGCCATCAGCCGTTCCCTCCCCCTGGGCCGGCCACGTCGATCATCACCTTGACGGCGCCGGAGGACACGCTGAGGGCGGCATCCATCGCCTCGGAGGTCCGTTCCAGGGGGAAGCGGTGGCTGACGAGCCTCGTCCCGTCGATCCGGCCCGATGCCAGGAGGGATATGGCCTCGGGGAAGGCGTCACGACCGAGGTAGACGGGGATGACGGTCGCCTCCATGGACTGGGCCAGCAGCAGGTTGAACGGGATCCGCTCCTCGGTGTTCACCCCCACCGCCATCACCCGCCCGCCGGGCCGCACCAGGCGCAGGGCGGTCTCGAGGGTGCGCGGGCTGCCCACCGCCTCGAAGACGACATCCGCGCCCGGGCGTTCCGTCCGTTCGAGGATCTCCTCGGGCTCCAGCCCGCCGACGTTCACCGCGGTGGTAGCCCCCAGGTCCGCTGCCAGCGCCAGCCGCCCGTCATCAAGATCGGTGGAATGCACGGCGCCGGCGCCGTAGGCCAGCGCCACCGCCAGGATCAGCAGGCCGATCGGGCCCGCACCGATGATCAGCACCGTCTCACCCGGTCGCACCTCGCCCCGCCGCACCGAGTGGACCGCTATGGAGGTCGGCTCCACCAGGGCGCCGAGGGCGAAGTCCATCCCCTCCGGGAGCGAGTGGGCACCGCGCGCCGGTACCGCCACCAGGTCCTGGAGGGCGCCGTCGGTGTGGGGCGACCCGGTGAACCGCATGCGAGGACAGAGGTTGTAGACGCCGCGCCGGCACGCGTCGCAGGCCTCGCACGGCACGATGGGCTCGACCGCGATGTGATCGCCGACCCGGGTGCCCCCCACTCCCTCACCGAGCTCCGTAACGATGCCGGCGAACTCGTGACCCAGCACGTGCGGGCGGCGGACCCGCCAGGTGCCGATCCGCCCGTCCTTGTAGTAGTGGAGATCGGAGCCGCAGATACCCACCAGCCGGGGCGCCACCAGCACCTGCCCCGGACCCGGGGACGGCGCGGGCCGCTCCCTGATCTCGATACTGCCCTCGGGAAGCAGGCAGGCTGCTCTCATCCGTCCTCGCCTCCTCGCTCCGCCTGCCCGGTCACCGCGATGCCAGGATGTGGTCCTGGTCGTCGAGCTTGACGATCAGATCGTGGTAGACGGCGTCCCGGTCGATGCCCACCGCCTCCAGCATCAGCGGCCCGCCGGGTCGAGCCTGCCAGACCAGGTCGTCGTCGAGGTGGGGGGTCCTCGTGGTCCGCGTCGGCACCCAGCTGCGGTCGATCAACCAGGCGATGTTGATCAGGTCCCAGACCACCCAGGACTGCCCGGGGAATGGCTTGACGCCGCGTTGGATCCAGATGGGATTGTGGACGTAGAGATGGTAGAGGTAGTCGCCGATCTCGCCCTTGCCCTTGATCCAGGCCTCCGCCTCGGGATGCGAGAAGTTCAGCTGGGCGCCGATGTGGTATCCGGGCAGGTAGACCAGCGGCACGCCCGACGAGAAGAGCAGCCGGGAGGCATGGCGGTCCTGCACCAGGTTCAGGGAGGGGGTGTTGTCGAGGTCGACCCAGGTGGGATACCCGGAGGTCCAGTTGACCACCATGCGGGAGGCGATCTCGGGCGCCATCAGCAATGCCGAGGTGACGTTGGTGACGCATCCGATGGCCACCACATGCAGCACCCGCTCGTCATCGGCCAGCGCCGCCTCGATGATGCGGTGGGCGCCCTCGCTCTCGACCGGGACATCAGGCGCCGGCATGTAGCGGTCCGAGCCGCGGAACACCAGACCGTCACCCGGGATCCCCAGCTTGCCGAGCACGCGGTGGATCTCCTCGTATGACTCCTCCATGCCCTCGGCCGGACCCACCAGTTGGAGGTCGTCGGGCTCGATTCCCTGAGCGATCAGGTGGCGGACCCATCCCTCGTACTTGTTCTCCACCGCCCCGGTGGTGGTGCCGGCCCGCAGGGCCTCCAACTCGGCCACCAGCTCCTCCCGCATGTGGAGATGCCCGAACGGCTCGGCGACGATCGCCTCCACCTCGATACGCTCGGGCGACAGCAACGCCCAGGCCAGGGCGAACTGGTCATCGATCTCGTTGGCCGCGTCGGTATCGATGAGAACCCGGGCCGGCCCGGGACGGTCGGCGAACATCTCCAGCCGACGTTCGTCGCTGACGGTAGGGAACGAGGTCATCAAGCACCTTCCACGGGCGAACCAGCCCTAATGGCTGGACAACCCACAATCTACACCCGGTGCGAAGGCCCCGATTCCGGACCGACGCTCTGGGGACGATCCGCCATCCGACGGTGGTGGATCAGGCCATTCAGGCCGGAGCCGACCAGAGGGTGCTGATCGGGCGCAGGTGGAGGCGGTCGCCGAAGGTCAAGGACTGCGGCCCGGTGTGGGCCAGGATTCCGGCTCCGACGGTTCCAGGGGCCGTGGTGTCGAGTTTGTCCCTGAGCCACCGGACGTGGCGGTGCGGGCCGGCCACGGCAAGGGCTTCGAATTGGGGATGGGGATTCGATCCACTAAACCGGTCGCGCATCCCGAGCGAAGGTCCGGAACCGAATGACCGCCGATCCCCTATCCGACGCCGTCAAGCCTGCCCGGCGCTTCCTCGGCTGGCGGATCGCCGGGCTGGCCGTCATCACGGGCGCCATGACCGGCCCCGGGCAGACCATCGGCGTGTCCGTCTCGATCGACCCCTTGATCGCCGAGCTGGGGCTGAGCCGGCCCCAGGTATCGGCCGCCTACCTGATCGGCACCCTGGCGGGCGGCGCCGCCCTGTTGCCGGTGGGCAGCTGGATCGACCGGGTGGGGACCCGGCGCGCCATGAGATGGATCGGGGCGGCGTTCGGTCTCGGCCTGGTCGTCATGGCGGGCGTCCAGGGCTTCGTGACCCTGGCGATCGGGTTCACCCTCATCCGCTGGCTCGGCCAGGGCGCCCTGTCATTGGTGAGCTCGCTGTCCATCACCCACTGGTTCGAGCGCCGGCGCGGCCGGGTGTTCGGGGTGACGTCACCCACCATCAGCGGCCTGATGAGCCTCACCCCGCTGATGCTGGGACTGGCCGTGGCGGCCTACGGCGTGCGGGTCGCCTGGCTGCTGGCCGCCGCCGCCGTCTGGCTGGTGGTCATACCCATCGGGCACTTCGGAATCGTCGACCGCCCCTCCGATGTCGGCCAACGGCCTGACGGCCACAAGCGGCCGCCGTCCACGGCGCGCGCCGGCGCCGGATCCGCCCGCACACCCGCCACGAGAGCCCAGGCCATCACCCAACCCCGGTTCGTTCTCATGGCGTGCGTCATCGCCACGGCCTCCATGGTGGCCACCGGGCTCAACTTCCACCAGATCTCGATCCTGACCGGAGCCGGCCTGTCGCCGACCCAGGCCGCGGCGATGTTCGTGCCCCAGGTCACGGGCATGATCGCCGCCGGCCTGGCGATGGGGGCTCTGGCCGACCGGCTCCCCGCCCGGGTGCTGCTGGCCGCCGCGATGCTCCTCCTCCTCTGCGCCCTGGCGATGGTGGGGCGCCTCGAACCGGGCTGGCAGGCGTTCGCTTACACGGTGCTCCTCGGAGCCGGTGGCGGCGCGCACTTCCCGCTCGTCCCCACGGTCCTGCCCCGCTGGTTCGGCCTCGCCAACATCGGCGGTATCCAGGGCGTCTCCATGCTGATCAGCGTGGCGGCCTCGGCCGCCGGACCCGTGACGGTCGCCCTGCTTGCCGCCGGCACCGGGGGATACGCGGCGGCGGCTTGGTGGCTCGCCGCCATCCCGCTGGCCACCGGTCTGGGCGCTCTCTGGATCACCGAGCCGGCGTAAACACCAGGAGGCCCGCAGGCGGGTCACGGACTCCCCCGATCGCGAGCCGCTAGGCCATGCCTGGGTACACTCCGATCCGGCGGCGGGGTCGCCCCATGCCTGGCCAGGCGCGGTCCCGGCGCGGTCCTGGTCTCGTATGGAGGTCGTGCCTTGATCCTGTTCGACAACTGCCGGTTCCTGATCGCCACGCCCGACCCTGACGGCATCATCGAGGACGGATGGGTGCTGGTGGACGGACCGCTCATCCACTCGGTGGGCGGACCCGAGGCCTCGCCGAAGGACGAGGTCGTCAGGCGGGGCGGCGAGGTGGTGGACTGCGGCAACAGGCTGGTGATGCCGGGGTTGATCGACAGCCACAACCATCTGGCCAACTACGCCTTCAACCTGCTTCCGGGCATCGACCCGTCCTCGCTCGAGTTCAGCGGCATATCGGAGTGCCTCGAGAAGTTCATCTGGCCCGCCTACACGTGGGCCTCGGACGAGAGCACCTACGACATGACCCTGGTGGCCATGTGCAACGCCATCAAGCACGGCACCACCACCATCACCAGCGCCTTCCCGTTCCCGCACGGGTCTTTCCGCGCCGGCGTCGCGTCCGGGATGAGGCTCATCATGCATCCCCAGACCGTCAGCAACGTCATCCTCGGGGATGGGCTCGACGATGACGGATACCTCGCCCTGACCGAGGAGGTGATCCGGAACTACCACAACGCCGAGGACGGGCGGATCCAGGTCGCCGTCCACCCCCACACGACGTATTCATGCTCGGAAAGGTTGCTGCTCGAGAGCATGGAGCTGGCCGAGCGCTACGACGTGGGGTTCGCCACCCATCTGCTAGAGAGCGCCGCAGATCGCCACCTGTCGGACGCCCAGTTCGCGGCCTGGGGCGGCATTGTCGGATACCTCCAGGCCAGGGGCATTCTCCAGGAACGCACGTTGTTCTTCCATTGCGACCAGGTGAACCGCGAGGAAGCGGAGATTTTCGCCGAGGCGGGGGTTGCCATCTCGCACAACCCGCAGTCGAACGCGACGTACCACGGCTCGGTGGCCGATGTCCCCGCCCTGCGGGCGGCGGGCGTCACCCTCGGCCTTGGCACGGACATGCCGGCCGGCAACCTGTTCGACAACATCTACACCGCGTACCTGGTGAACGCCATCATCCCGCCGGACCAGGAAGGACAGTTCGAACCCTGGGTGCCCATCGAGCTGGCCACGATCGGTAGCGCCCGGGCACAGCGGCTCGGGGACCGGATCGGGACCATCGAGGCCGGCAAGCGAGCCGACATCATCACGGTGAACCTGCACCGGAACACCACCCTCTACCCCCTCAACGCCGGGAACCTCCTCTACTGGATCGTCACCAAGTGCGCGGGAACCCTGGTCGAGGACACGATGGTCGACGGGAAGTTCCTGCTGCGAGGCGGGGAGTTCACCTTCCTGGACGAGGAGGCCATCGTCGCCCGTTCCGACGAGTGGATGACCAGGTTCGAGTCGTGGTACCGGGCCCGCAAGGCGGCCGGTGAGCCGGTCACCGTGAGGAAGTACCCCGACTACGAGAGCCGGTAGCCTCGAAGTGGCCGCCCACCCCGGCCGATGCGCTCGGAGCCGTTTCTGGCCTTGTCTGCGCCAGGCGGTAACATCATGGGGGCAGCCGAAGGATGCTCGATCTCCGGGCTCCTGAGCTGCTTCGGGTCACGAAACGACGGCCATCTCTGGTGGGGTTCCTCCGGGCATCTGCGACTCGCTCGGCGTGCCGGCAGGTGGGTGGGCCATGGTTTCGATGCTCCCCACACGATCGCGTATGCATGCCCGGCGCCGAAGACCGCCCGGCAGGAAGAGCAAAGGAGTGAGGATGACGAGTTGGCGGCCGAGGAGCCCGTTGGCGATCTTTGCCGGGCTGGCACTGCTGGTCGGGATTCTGGTCGCGGTGCCCGTTTCGGCAGGTGCCGAGGGCACGACCGGGGGCAACACCTCGGTCGAGGAGTCCGAGCCTCGGACCGTGACCGTGCAGCCGGGCGACACTCTGCGCAGTATCGCCATGGCCCACCTGGGCGACGAGAACCGCTGGCCCGAGATCTACGACCTCAACAAGGGCGTGGTCCAGGCCGACGGGAGGGCCCTGACCGATCCCAACCTGATACGCGTCGGCTGGGTGTTCCAGATCGACCCGGTGACGTTCCCCATCGACTCGGCGGTGCGGGTCGGCACGCTCGACAACGGTTTCACCTACTACCTGCGGAGCAACGACCGTCCGGGCAAGAGCGTGACGCTGCGGCTGGTGGTGAAGGCCGGGTCGGCCAACGAGTCCGAACCGGGCCAGGGTTACGCCCATTTCCTGGAGCACGTGGTGTTCGAGGGCACCGACGCGTACACCGCCGAGTCCCTGAACTCGACGATCCGGAGCCTCGGGGCGGAGCTGGGTCCCGACACCAACGCCTACGTCAGTTACGACCAGACCGTCTTCGAGCTGACGGTGGCGGCCGATCCCCGCGAGAACATCTCCACAGCCCTTCACGTGTTCTCGCAGATGGCCCACGCCGCCACTATCGACCCGGAGGGGGTGGTGGCAGAGCGGGGCGTGGTGCTCGACGAGCTCCGGTTCCGTGTCTCGGACAGCTACGGGTACGTCGGATCCGAGTTCGACCGTATCTACACCCAGGGAACGGCCTACGAGGGACGGTGGCCGGGCGGCACGTTCGAGTCCGTGGAGGCGACCACGGCAGCCGACCTGAGGGCGTTCTACGAGACTTGGTACGTCCCGTCGAACATGGCCATCGTCGCGGTGGGCGACGTTCCTCTCGACGAACTCCAAGCCCTGGTGGAGGAGCACTTCGGGCCGATCCCGGCCGGCGATGCCCCGCCGTTCTGGCTGCCGGTGGTCACGCCGGACCCCGAGCCCTCGTACCACGTGATCACCGACGAAGGCCAGGGCTTCTCCTACATCTCGCTGGACATCCCGATCCCGACACCCGAGTCCGGGACGGTGGACGGGCATCGCCTGGGCCTGATGGAGACGCTCATCCGATTGATGGTGCTGAACCGTCTCGAGGATGCCTACTACCGCGGTGAGCTGACCCAGGTCGACAAGCCCGACTTCGGCAGCTTCAGCCACGGTCGGGCCTTGCGCTTCTACGGGTCCAACTGGCAGGGAGAGAACCTGGACACGGCCTCCGCCGCCTACTACTCGGTGCTCCTGACCGCCCAGGAGTACGGCTTCACCGACGTCGACCTGGCCATTGCGCGCGATGAACTGGTCACGGCGCTGGACCACGGGCTGGAGACCGCCGCCACCATCACCGACCCGGCGTACGCGAACGTTTACGTCTCGCACTTCCTGTTCGGCGGCGACATCAGCGCCCCTCAGGACCGGCACGACCGGCTCACGGCGCTGCTCGAAGAGATGACGGCCGAGGAACTCACCGACCGCTACAGATGGATGATGGAGCGGTCCGCGCCGTTGGTGATCGCGGTCGGCCCCGACCCCGCCAGCGTGCCCACCACAGCCGACCTGGAAGCCGCCTTCGACGCGGCCGTTCCCCGCAGCGAGCCCCCGCCGGTGGAGCAGGGCATCGACGAGTTGCTGTCTCTCCCCGATCCGGTCGACCCGGTGGCGAGCGGTCCCACCGGCGTGCTGGACGGCCACGAGTGGTCGTTCGCCAACGGGGCAAAGGTGGTGTTCGTGTACTCCGACATAGAGGAGGCGACCGTCGATCTCCGGGCCAGGGCTCTCGGCGGATGGTCAACCCTCGAGCCCGGAGCTCGGGCCCTGTCGCCCAGAGCAGTCGAGGCGGTGAGCGGCAGCGGGCTCGGCGACCTGACCAAGTCCCAGATAGATCGTTTCCTCGGCGAGAGGTCGGTGTCGCTCAGCGCTCTGATCGCTGAGAGGACCGAAGGTTTCAACGGCAGCGCCAGCCCGGACGATCTGGAGACACTGTTCCAGCTCATTCACCTGCTGGTCACCGCACCGAGGGTGGACGACCTCGCTTTCGATCAGGCACGGAACAGCGCTGCCATCCGCACCCAACTGGCCGAGGTGAACCCGGCGTGGAAGGCATGGGTGGTACGCAACGAGGCCCGATTCGGACTCGAGTGGCACCGGCCGGTGGCTACCCGCGAGCAACTCGCCTCGATGACCGCCGAGTCGTTGCTGGACCTGTACCAGCGCCGACTCGCCGATGTGGACGACATGGTGGTGGCGGTGGTCGGCGATGTCGACGCCGAGGTGGTCGAGCGCCTGGCCCGCCACTACATCGGGACGCTGCCGGCGGGTGAGCCCGACACGTATGTCGACCGCCACCGACCCGCCCCGACCGGAGTGGTACGGCGCGAGATACCGGTCAGCGCGGACGAGACCGCGGTGATGGAGATGTCCCACGAGACCGAGATGGCGGTGACCCCGTCGCTGAGGGTCAACGCCCACGTGCTCAGGGTGATCCTGGACAACCGCCTCACGCTGCTGGTGCGCGAGGAGTTGGGCGCCTCCTACGTCACGCAGGTGTCGATCAGTCCTGCCTTTGCTCCGCGGCCGACCGTGTACTCGGACATCGTGTTCACGGCTGACGGCGCTCGTCTCGACGACGCTCATGCCAGGACCCTGTCGATCCTGGCCGACCTGGTGGCCAACGGACCCACGGCGGCAGAACTGGAGGAAGCCTTGGCCGTGGCACGGGTTGACTACGACACGCCCAGCAACGGCAGGCTGCTCGGCGTGCTCACGAACCGTCTGCACACCGACGATGGCAACCTGCTCACCCCCGAACGCTCCCTCGAGGAACTCGGCAGGGTGACAGCGGCCACCATCCAGGCTCTGGCCGCCGACCTCTACGACACGGAGGACCGGATCGAGATTGTCCGCATACCCACCGGGGCCGGCGGGCAGTACTGATGCATCAGGAGGGCGTGCAGACCTCGCGCCCTCCTAGTGTCCCTCGTCTCTGGTCTACCGCGTTCTGAGACCTATGACCGTCGAGGGCGGTGTGGGCCCGGCGCCCGGACAAGGGGGTTGAAAACGTCACAGACCCGCCGCATACTGCCCGGCAGTCACAAGCACCGCCGGTTTCCTGCTACACGACGTCGAGGGAACCGGAACCGGGATCAATTCGGGAGCGGACCCGCCGGGGGAT
>VXRE01000017.1 GCA_009838635.1 Acidimicrobiia bacterium
CTCTTGAATGAATCAGGACCATCGCCCTGGTTGTTCAAGGCCTGGCGTCCTGGCATCGCAGGCGGCCATTCCAGTTGAGGATCGCCCCTGCCGGTCGGGGAGAGGGGATTACGCCCTGGGTTTGCTATTCCACTCGGTCGGCGGCCGCTTCCAGTCGCCTATCCCATTTCGCGGACCATTGCTCGTACCAGTCCGGGTCGAGCAGTTCCACTTCGTCGATATCGAGGTCTGCCGGCAGGTTGATGAGGTCGGTTGCCATGCCTGCCAGCGTGCCGGTTGGGTGTCTCCCGGAGCAGTGCGGGGCGGTATGCACGGACTCGCTCACCGAGGCGGCAGGGGCCTCCGAAGCCATGGGTGGGTCGTTCTCGGGCACGCGTAGCCTCCTCGGCCTGCGATGTGATACCCAATGTAATGGAAGTGCAGCACCTGCTGCGTAGTCGGCTCTCTTGTGGGCCTGGGCTGCGCCGGGCTCGGTCCCGAGCAGCACACGCGCTCAAGAACCATCGTTCTGACCAGATTGTGAACGGGATCACAAGCGGGCTACCATCAGAGCCGATGCCCGAGCCCGTCGGCCAGCACCACTCCCAAGCGGAAACTCACGGATCACCTGCGGATTCAGCCCTCCGGACAGCACATGCCGGGGTTACCTCAGCAGTGGCTGACGGATGGGTTGTAGGAGGCTCCTTCTTCGGTTCGATAATGGCCGGCACCCTGTTGGGCTGGCTGGCCGATCGATGGCTCGACACCGAGCCTTGGCTCATCGTGGCCGGCATCGTCCTGGGATCCGTCAACGGGTTCTATCGCCTGTGGATGGTGGGCAGGGTCCCCACCGGAAAGCAGCCCGTTGCCGGCCGCTGAGACTCCCACGCACCCCGGCGGCCTGACCCGCCACGAGGTAGAGGACTATCTGGCCGGTCGCCCGCCCGTCGAGCTCAACCTGGTGCGTTCCCTCCTGCGCCGCGCCGTGGTGGTGGGTCCGCTCGCCGTCGTACTGGCCGGCCTTATCAGGGGTCTCGACGGTGCCGTGGCCGCCGCGATCGGGGTCGTCCTGGTGATCGGCTACTACCTGCTGTCGGGGGCGCTCATGTCCTGGTTGGCTAGGGTGTCGCTCGGGGCCTATCATGCCGGTGCCCTCTTCGGGTTCGTGGCGCGGCTCGGCCTGATAGTTGCAACGATGCTGGCGGTGGCAGCCCTCTTCGATGTGGATCGCCCGGCGCTAGGGCTGACGGTGATCGCGACCTACATGGTGTTGCTCCTCTGGGAGGCGGGGGCGCGCGGGAACCGGCGAACCAGGAGATCCGGCAAAGCGTGGAAGGCCGGGACGGCGAGCGGAAGGAGTGATCGATCGCATGGGTGATGTGATGATTCTGGCGATCGACTGTGACCTCGAAGCCGAGGTCATTTGCGCGCCCTCCGACGTCAACAGCCTCTTCGAGTTCACCACGCCGCTGTTCTCCATAGGCGGGTTCCACTTCACCCGAACCGTCTTCCTGATCTTCGCCGCCATGGTCATCGTCCTGGCGCTCCTCTACTTCGGCCTGCGGCGCGGGCAGCTGGTCCCCTCCAAGTACGAGCTGGCGATAGAGAGCCTGGTGGGTTTCGTCCGGGACGACATCGCCAAGGGCGTCATCGGACCGGTGCACGGGATGCGCTACTTCCCCTACCTCCTCGCGGTCTTCTTCTTCCTGCTGGTGGGGAACCTCTTCAAGGTCACTCCGTTAATCAACTTCCCCATCAGTTCCAGGATGGCCCTATCCGGTTTCCTGGCCATCGTCACCTGGGTGATCTTCGTGTTCGTGGGCTTCTCCAAGAACGGCTTCAAGCACTACTTCGTCGACGCCATCTGGCCCAAGTCGGTCCCGATCGGTATGCGCTGGCTGGTCGGGATCATCGAGGTGGTCTCGACCTTCCTGCTTCGTCCCATCACCCTGGCGGTGCGGCTGTTCGCCAACATGGTGGCCGGGCACCTCATGCTGACCCTGCTACTCGTTTCGGGCATCCTGTTCGTGGCCGGCGTGGGTGACATCGGCCTCAAAGCGGGTATCGGAGTCATCTGGTTCGCCTTCGGGCTGGCCATCTGGATCTTCGAGTTTGTGGTGGCGGTGCTTCAGGCCTACATCTTCACCCTGCTCTCCGCGGTCTACATCCAGACCTCGCTGGAGCCGGCCCACTGACGGGTAGCGGGCCGTACACGTAAGCAAGTGGCCTGAGTACGAAACGACGAAATAGACAACCAGAAAGGGAGAACGAAGGATGGACGCAGTTCTTGCGCTAGGGCAGGGAGCGCTCACGCTGGCCCAAGCCGGCCTCACCGGCAACATCAGCGGGAGCCTCAACCTGGTCGGCTACGGCCTGGCGGCCATTGGTCCCGGCATCGGCATCGGCATCGTGGTCGGCAACGCCATCACCGCGATGGTTCGGCAGCCGGAGATGGAGGGAACGGTCCGCACGACCATGTTCTTGGGCATCGCCTTCACCGAGGCGCTGGCCCTGATCGGCTTCGTGTTGTTCTTCATCGGCTGATGGTGACCTCGAGCAGGCGATATATGGCGGCAGCGCCCCTGGTGGTGGCTGCCGAAGAGTCGGGGAGCAGCGGGATCGACCTGCTGCGGCCCGAGATCTCGGAGTTGATCGCGGGCGTCATCGCCTTCGCCATCATCTTCTTCTTCGCGTGGCGATGGGTCATTCCCACGTTGAGCGCCACCCTGGCGCGTCGCCAGGAGGCCGAGCGATCACGCCTAGAGGCGGCCGAGAACAGCAAGGAGGAAGCCGAACAGCTGGCCTCCCAATACCGCGAACAGCTGGCCGGGGCCAAGGACGAAGGAGCTCGCATCGTCGACGAGGCCCGCCAGGCGGCCGATTCGGTGCGTGCCGAGACGATCGCCCGGGCCCAGCAGGAAGCGGACGAGATCGTGGCCAGGGCTCGCGATGAGGCGAACGCGGAGACCGCTCGCGCCCTCGCAGAGGCGCGCACCACGGTGGCCGGCCTCTCGGTCGACCTGGCCGAGAAGGTGGTGGGCCGCAACCTCGACCGCGAGGCCCAGATGGGCCTGGTCGAGGACTATCTCGACGAGTTGGAGTCGAGTAACTAGTGGCCTGCCTGCGAAATAACTTGCCGCGCCCTGCTTGCCAGCAACGCCCCTCGCTGCGTTCCGCCTCCTCAACGTACCTAGCCGGTACGCCTTCGTCAGCGGGCCTTGCGAGGAACGCCACTGCCGGCGCATGCCACGGCGCCACTCCCCAGACAGGCCACTGATGGCCGACGCACGGGTTCAGGGTTACGCCGCCGCCATCTTCGAGTTGGCCCGCGGCGAGGGAGTCCTGGAGCGGGTCGAGAACGAGTTGTTCCTGGTAGCACGGGCCCTGGAGGGCTCCGACGACCTGAGGGACGCACTCAGCGATCCCCGCCTGCCCATGGAGCGCAAGCAGGCGGTGATCGATGACCTCCTGGTTGCTCGTGCCCACCATCTCACCGTCGCATTCGTGAGCTTCGCGGTGGGGCTCGGTCGGGGCGGAGACTTGATGGCGATAGCCGATCAGTTGACCGCCCGCTCGGCCGAGGCGCGCGATCGGGCCGTGGCGGAGGTGCGGAGCGCGGTCCCGCTGGATGATGAGACCGTCGATCGCCTGGCCCGGGCCCTCGCCGCGCGGATCGGCAACCAAGTGGAGGTCCGGGTGGTGGTGGACGAGTCGGTCCTCGGCGGTCTGGTGGCCCGGGTGGGCGACACCGTGATCGACGGCTCCGTCCGCACGCGTCTCGAACGGCTACGCGAGGCGGTGGCCGGATGACCGGACCCGCACCCGACACAACGTCAACCGAGATTCAGGAGTGGAGTGTTCGATGGCTCAACTGACCATTAGTCCCGATGACATAACCGCCGCGCTCCGGGAGCACGTGGAGAGCTGGTCTCCAAGCCTCGAGCAGGAGACCGTCGGCTACGTGACCTCGGTCGCCGACGGCGTGGCCCGGGTCTCCGGGCTCCCCAAGGCGGCCGCCTCGGAGCTGATGGAGTTCCCGGGAGGCCTGATCGGCGTGACCCTCAACCTCGACGAGGAGGACCTAGGGGTGGTCCTGATGGGCGACGCCTCCCACATCGAGGAGGGCGATGCGGTGCGCCAGACCGGGCACGTCCTCTCCGTTCCGGTCGGCGACGGGCTGCTGGGTCGGGTGGTCGGTCCCTTGGGCGAGCCTCTGGACGGCAAGGGGGACATCCCCTGGACCGAGCGCCGCCTGCTGGAGACGCAGGCGCCGTCGGTGGTGCAACGCCAGCCGGTGACCGAGCCCCTCCAGACCGGCATCAAGGCGATCGACTCGATGACGCCGATCGGTCGGGGACAGCGCCAGCTCATCATCGGCGACCGCCAGACCGGCAAGACCGCCATCGTGGTCGACACGATCATCAACCAGAAGCAGTTCCAGGGCACTCCCGACGAGGTCAAGTGCATCTACGTGGCGATCGGCCAGAAGGCCTCCACGGTCGCCGAGGTGGTGGCCGCCCTCGAGGAGGCCGGCGCCATGGAGTACACGGTGGTGGTGACGGCCGCGGCCTCGGAGCCGCCGGCCCTCCAGATGTACGCGCCGTATGCCGGCTCCGCCATCGGCCAGCACTGGATGTACAACGGGCAGCACGCCCTGGTCATCTTCGACGACCTGTCCAAGCAGGCGGTGGCCTACCGCGAGATCTCCCTCCTCCTGAGGCGCCCGCCGGGACGGGAAGCCTTCCCCGGCGACGTCTTCTACCTGCACAGCCGGTTGCTGGAGCGCTGCGCCAAGCTGTCGGACGAGATGGGCGGGGGGTCCCTCACCGGCCTGCCGCTGATCGAGACCAAGGCCAACGACGTGTCGGCCTACATCCCGACCAACGTGATCTCGATCACCGACGGCCAGATCTTCCTGGAGACCGACCTGTTCTTCGCGGGCATCCGTCCCGCCATGAACGCTGGCATCTCGGTGTCGCGGGTGGGCGGGAACGCCCAGATCAGCGCCATGAAGAAGGTCGCCGGAACCCTGCGGCTCAACCTGGCCCAGTACCGCGAGCTGGAGGCCTTCGCCGAGTTCGGCTCCGAGCTGGACGCCGTGTCGCTGGCCCAGCTGGAGCGGGGCCGCCGGGTGGTCGAGGTCCTCAAGCAGCCGCAGTTCGCACCCGTCCCGGTCGAGGAGCAGGTGCTGGCCATCTACGCGGTGACCCAGGGCCTCTTCGACGACATCCCCGCCGAGGAGATATCGAGGGCCGAGCGAGAGCTGCGGGAGTTCGTGCGGGTCCGGCACTCCCACCTGCTCGACACCATCAAGCGCACCGGCAAGCTCCCCGATGCCGGCGCGCTGGAAGAAGCCATCTCGGCCTTCAAGGACTCGTTCGGGGGAGGGGAGTAGCGCCCCGAAATGGCCAGCGCCGAGCTCCGAGCCATCCGCCGGCGGATTCGAAGCGTCGAATCCACCAAGAAGATCACCCGGGCAATGGAGTTGATCGCCGCTTCCCGCATCGTCAAGGCCCGGGAGCGGGTCCGGGCTGCTCGTCCCTACGCGGAGAAGATGATCGAGGTCATCCGCAACGTGGCCCGCGCCTCCGGAGACGTGGCCGATCCGCTGCTGGAGCGCCGCGATCTGGTCACCATGGGAGTGCTGGTGGTGACCTCGGATCGGGGTCTGGCGGGTGCCTACAACTCCTCCGTGCTGAGGATGGCCGAGCGGCACATGGTCGAGTGGCGGGATCAGGGCGTGGCGATCCGCCTGTACGCGGTGGGGAAGAAGGCGCAGACCTACTTCAGCTTCCGCGGCTACGAGATGGCCGAGAGCTTCCTGGCGGTGACGGACCAGCCCACCTACGCCGATGCCCGCAAGATTGCCCAGGCCCTGACGGACGACTACCGGTCGGGGACGGTGGACGCCGTGGACATCTTCTACACCGTCTTCCGCTCGGCCCTGTCGTACATTCCCACCCGGGCCGAGCTGCTACCGGTCAGCCCTCCCGCCGATGAGGAAGGCGGGCCGGATGCCGCGGGGCCGGCGGTCTCCTACGAGTACGAGCCGGATCCGGGCGCCATCCTGGGGCGGCTGCTGCCGCGCTACGTGGAGTCGGCCATATACGAGCAGCTGCTGGAGAGCTCGGCGTCGGAGCACGCCAGCCGGCAGCGGGCGATGAAGGCGGCCACGGACAATGCCGAGGAGCTCATCAAGGTCCTGACGAGAACGGCCAACCAGGCCCGGCAGGCCGAGATCACCACTGAAATAGCCGAGATCGTGGGCGGCGCGCAAGCGATGTCCGCGAGTTGAAACTGGAGAGAACATGGCAGAAGCTGTCAGCGTAGGGCGGATCACCAAGGTCGCCGGCCCGGTGGTCGACGTGGAGTTCCCGCGGGAAGGCCTCCCGGAGATCCTCCACTCCCTCGAGATCGAGTTCGACGTCGAGGGCGAGCACAAGACGGTGGTGGCCGAGGTGGCGCAGCACCTGGGCCGCAACCGGGTGAGAGCGGTGGCCATGGCGCCGACCGACGGCCTGGTCAGAGGGTCGCCGGTTCGCAACACCGGCGCGCCGATCTCGGTCCCGGTGGGGGATCAGACCCTCGGGCACATCTTCAACATGTGGGGCGACTCCCTGGACGCCCCCGACATCGAGTTCAGCGGAGAGCGCTGGCCGATCCACCGTCCCGCCCCGCCCTTCGAGGATGTCGAGCCCACCAAGGACGTGTTCGAGACCGGCATCAAGGTGCTCGACCTGATCTGCCCCTATCTCCGGGGCGGCAAGATCGGCCTGTTCGGCGGCGCCGGCGTGGGCAAGACGGTGCTCATCCAGGAGATGATCAACCGGGTGGCCACCCAGCACGACGGCGTGTCGGTGTTCGCCGGGGTGGGGGAGCGCACCAGGGAGGGGAACGACCTCTTCCTCGAGATGTCCGAGACCGGGGTGATCAACCAGGCCGCCCTCGTCTTCGGCCAGATGGACGAGCCCCCGGGAGTCCGGCTCCGGGTGGGCCTGTCGGCGCTGACCATGGCCGAATACTTCAGGGATGTCCAGCGCCAGGACGTGCTGCTGTTCATCGACAACATCTTCCGCTTCACCCAGGCCGGTTCGGAGGTCTCGACGCTGCTGGGCCGGATGCCCTCGGCGGTGGGATACCAGCCCACCCTGGCCGGCGAGATGGGCTTCCTCCAGGAGCGCATCACCTCGCTGAAGGGCCGGTCGATCACCTCGATGCAGGCGATCTACGTCCCGGCGGACGACATCACCGACCCGGCCCCGCACACCGCCTTCGCCCACCTCGACGCCACTACCGTGCTGAGCCGCCCGCTGACGGCGCTGGGCATCTACCCGGCGGTGGATCCGTTGGACTCGACCAGCCGGGCGCTGGATCCCCAGATCGTGGGGACCGAGCATTACGACGTGGCGACCGACGTGCAGCGGGTGCTCCAGCGCTACAAGGACCTCCAGGACATCATCGCCATCCTCGGGGTGGACGAGCTGTCCGAGCAGGACAAGCTGATCGTGGCCCGGGCCCGCCGGATCCAGCGGTTCCTGTCCCAGCCCATGTTCGTGGCCGAGCAGTTCACCGGGCAGCCCGGCGTCTACACGTCGCTCCAGGAGACCATCGACTCCTTCAAGATGTTGCTGGACGGCGAGCTGGACCACCTTCCGGAGCAGGCCTTCTACATGGTGGGAGGCGCCGAGGAGGCGATGCGCAAGGCCCGCACCATCCAGCAGGAAGCCGCCTAGTGGTAGTCGCCTCGACCTCCATGAAGGTCGACATGGTCTCCCCCGAGGCCGTGCTGTGGTCCGGCGAGGCCGAGTTCGTGGTGGCCAGAACAATGGAAGGCGAGATCGGCATCCTCGCCAACCACGAGCCCGTGATGGCAGCCCTCGCCGCCGGAACGGTCAACATCCAGGCCGGCGAGGACCGGATCAAGGCGACGGTTGGCGGAGGCTTCCTCCAGATCCTCGACAACGCCGTAACCCTGCTGGTAGACGAGGCAACCCTCGAAGAGGACTGAACCCCACGGGTGGACAGCCCCCGCAAGGGCCGTTGACGGTCAGGGGCCGGGCAGCGAGAACGGCTGGGAACTAGGTCGCTGGCTAGACCTTTTGGTCAGGGACCGGACCCCAGGGAAGCTCGTGGGGAAGGGGGGTCCGGTCTGGCGGAGATACCTCCTCAGCAGTTCGGGAGGTTGTCGAGGTTGTTCGAGCAACTGGAGTCGGGATCTGTTCGCAGGTGCTTGCCTGACCATGTCTGATATACCTGGACGTCAGCCGTACGGCCCCAGGAGTCTTCGACATAGTAGCTATGAAGCCCCGACTCGATGTGGCTGATGGCCGTCGACTTGAGGGCACTACCCCAAGCACCGCACAGCTTGGTGATGTCTCCAGCGTAGTCCTTGCCGGTACGGGTAACTCGCCGGCGAGCCATCAGGTTCGCACGATCTCGGTCGGCCAGGGCCTCGGCCTTGGCGATATGGGCGGCCTCGGACGGGCCGCCCTGCCTATACTTTCCATGTCAACTCCTTTCGAGTTGAATCGGAGCGACCTCCCTCCGGACAAGCTTTGTTCCGCGTGACCGGAGGGGGTCGCTTTTTCGGGCGCGCGAGTCTAGCAAGCACGTGTGAAGAAGTGGTGTATTTCGGATTCCCCCGCAGGCCTCCTCCCCGTAGCTAGCCACGGCTGCGCCGCCAAAACCACTTGTGGCACCCGCGGCAATAGGCCGAGCGACCTGGCGCCACCTGCGCCACGAGCTCTCCGTGGGGCGGACACGGGAACGGCTGGATGCCGACCCAGAGCGGTTCAGCGCAGTGGTAGGCAAATAGCTGGTCGGCTTCGGGCTCGGGCCTGGTGGGGTGGCGAAGCCAATCCTCGAATACGGATATGGTATCGTGCCGCGGCAAGCGCTGTTCCTTTGGTTGGGTGACTGTGCTTGCGAGGCCCGCCTGGTTGGTATGAGGCGGGCCTCGCCCTTTACAGAGCCTATCATAGGGCATGGTATCGGTAAAGAACGAACATACACCTTTGTAATTTAGGACTACTTTTTTCGCGTTCTTATGGCAGCGCCGCTACCAGCACTGTGGACATCCAGGTGGGTGTGAACGGATCAAGGCGTCGGTCGAGAGCGTACCTCCAGATACTGGACAGCTCGGCACGCTGCTGGTCGAAGAGACAACGCCCGAAGGGGACTGATTCTGATTCCCACGGGTGGGGTGTGGGCGTTTCTTCACGCCAGTCAGGGCCGCTATCTCACGATCTTACTTTAGTAAAGGCACATCTATCTAACAATGCTATGTTCCCGGATATTATTCGTTGGTCGCTTAGACTAATGACAGAAGTAACGATCTACACACCAAGCTGATCCGACGGCCGATTTCTGGTTCATGCGGCCCGAGGAGGAGCGGCAGGACCGTCACTCTGGCCTTCTATTGTTGTCCTCGTGCTTACGCTTCCCCAGCTTGAACGCCACCTTTTCGCTGCCGCCGACATCTTGCGGGGCAAGATGGACGCCTCGGAGTTCAAGGAGTACATCTTCGGGGCGTTGTTCCTGAAGAGGGCTAGCGATGTGTTCGAGCAGGAGCACGACCAGGTCATACAGGACCAGCTTGCTCGCGGTCGTTCTCAGGAGCAGGCACAGCAGCGCGCTGACGATCCGGACTTTTACAAGGACGCCTTCTTCGTCCCGGCCGAAGCCCGCTGGTGGTACCTCCGCGACGAGCTCCACTATCAGGTGGGGAGTGGTCTCAACAGGGCGCTCGCCGCACTGGAGGAGAGCAATTCGTCTCTTGAGGGTGTGCTACAGCACATCGACTTCAACCGGCGGGTCGGTACGACCACGGTCTCCGACAAGAAGTGGCGCGACCTCATCGATCACTTCTCGAAGTACCGGCTCCGCAACGAGGACTTCGAGTTCCCTGACTTGCTTGGTGCTGCCTACGAGTACCTGATTCGCGACTTCGCCGACTCTGCCGGCAAGAAGGGCGGCGAGTTCTACACACCCCGCCCGGTCGTGCAGCTGATGGTCCGGCTTCTCGACCCGAAGGAGGGCATGTCCGTCTACGACCCTTGCTCGGGATCGGGTGGAATGCTGATCTACACCCACAAGCACCTGGTCGACAATGGGGATGACCCTGGCAACCTGGTCCTGGCGGGTCAGGAGAACAACGGCACCACCTGGGCTATCTCGAAGATGAACATGCTCTTGCACGGTATCCGGGATGCCGACCTCCGTAACAACGACACCCTCACCGACCCCGAACACGTACGCGACGGCGAGTTGATGCGTTTCGATCGGGTGATCACCAATCCTCCGTTTAGCCAGAACTACGACAAGGCCTCTCTCACACACACCGAACGGTTCCGGTACGGCTACACGCCGGAGCGTGGCAAGAAGGCCGACCTCATGTTCCTCCAGCACATGCTGGCCGTCCTCAGGACCGACGGAGTCTTGGCCACGGTCATGCCACACGGGGTGTTATTCCGGGGAGGCGCCGAAGGGGCGATACGCCGGGCCATCATCGAGGATGACCTTGTCGACACCGTGATCGGACTCGGTCCGAACCTGTTCTACAACACCGGCATCTCCGCATCCATCCTGATCCTGCGGGCCAAGGGTTCCAAACCCCCGGAGCGGCAGGGCAAAGTCCTGTTCATCAACGCTGACCGGGACTACGGCGAGGGCCGTGCCCGGAACCATCTCCGGCCCCGCGACGAGGAGAAGATCACCGCCACTTACCGGGCGTTTGCCGACATCGATGGATTCGCCAAGGTTGTGACCCTCGAGGAGGTGGCTGATAACGACTTCAACTGCAACATCCGCCGCTACGCCGACAGTTCCCCGCCACCCGAACCGCACGACGTCCGGGCACACCTACACGGAGGCGTTCCGATGGCGGAGATCGACGGAGCGAAAGACCTGCTGGAACAAGCCGGTCTCGATCCCGTCAATCTGTTTGCCGATCGCGGCGACGGCTACGCGGATTGGTGTCATAACATCCCATACCCTCCGGGCCGCGAAGCTGCCCATAAGGCCATCGGCTACGCGGTCGGCAGAAGTGCCGATGCCAGCCCGTGGCACCGTTGGTGGACCGACATCGCGGAACCGGTCCTCTATTCGCTGCCAGGTGAAGGGTCTCTAGTCGGCCGACGCCACCAACTTGTAGAGAACTTCACGTCTTGCATGGTTGCTGCGGGCGTAGATCGCTTCGCCGCCGCAGGCATGGCCGCTACTTGGTGGGAAGAGAGCTTCTACGAGCTTCAAACCGCCGCCAGCCGGGGCTGGCAGGCGGTGATTGACGCCTGGCTCACGACTGCTGAAGCCAGCGAGGACGACAAGAACGCCCCCAACCTGGCCGACCAGGCTGTCATGAAACTTCTAGCCGAACCTGAACTGGCGGCACGTACCTTCCTTGTGGATGAGCACGCCCGCCTTGACGCTCAGATCAAGGACGCCGCCGCCTCCGAGGGCAACGCGCTCAGCCCCGCCGAGATCAAGAAGTTGAAGTCCGTCCGCACCAAAGCCAAGAAGAACCTGAAAGC
>VXRE01000040.1 GCA_009838635.1 Acidimicrobiia bacterium
TCTCTGGCCTGCTCAGGTCACCAGGAATCGTCATGCCACTATCGCTCCGGGATTGGCGGGAGGTCGCATCATGAAGGTCGGTTTCATCGGTCTGGGCAACGTGGGCTCCAAGCTGTCGAAGAGCCTGTTGCGAAACGGATTCGAGATGGTGGTCCGGGATCTGGATCGGGCGGTGGCCCAGCCGTTGCTCGACGACGGGGCCGGGTGGGCGGACACGAACCGCGAACTTGCCGAGGCTTGCGATCTCGTCATCACCTGCTTGCCCTCTCCCGCCGCGGTGCGGTCGGTGATGGAAGGCCCGGACGGGGTGTTGGAGGGTCTGGGCGACGGCAAGATCTGGCTCGAGATGAGCACCACCGATGAGGCCGAGGTGCGGCGTCTCGGCGCGCTGGTCATGGGCAGGGGCGGCCGGCCCATGGACGGGCCGGTATCGGGCGGATGCCACCGGGCCGCCACCGGGAACATCTCCATCTTCGTGGGCGCTGAGCGGGAGGATTTCGAGCGGGCGCTGCCGGTGCTGACCACGATGGGCCGCCGGATACTCCACGTTGGCGGACTCGGATCGGCCTCGGTCTTGAAGGTGGTCACCAACTACCTGGCCTCGGTGCATCTGGTGGCCCTGGGCGAGGCTCTGATGGTGGCCCGCCGGTCCGGTATGGACCTGAACACCGCCTACGAGGCCATCCGGATCAGTTCGGGCAACTCGTTCGTCCACGAGACCGAGTCCCAGGTGATCCTGAACGGGAGCTACAACATCAACTTCACGATGGACCTGGTCGTGAAGGACATGTCGCTGTTCCAGCAGTTGGCCGACCAGCAGGACACGCCCTTGGAGATCTCCCCCCTGGTCCTGGACATCTTCCGCCGGGGCGAGCAGGTCTACGGGTCAAGAGCCTGGTCACCCGGCATCGTCCGGTTCCTGGAGGACGCCTGTGGCGTGGACTTGAGGGCCCCGGGCTTCCCCGAGGAGATAGTCGACACCGAGCCCGAGCAGCCCGGCTACGAAGTTGTTCCCTGAACAACCTGACGACTCTGTCTACCTGCAGGCACCCCGAGCTCCACAATCAACAAAGAGACGTAGTCTCACACCACCACCTCCAGTAGTCAGCCACAACCGTCACGAGCCACCAGACCACCAGTCCAAGGACCGCCACCACCAAGTACCAACAGCCGAACGGCACCCGCTTCCGTTCCTGGTTTGCAGGCTCCGGCTCCAACTCTTGCCGGTCCGGCCTGACTGCATACGGCTGCTTGGCAGACTCAACCGGCTCTGCCTCACCCGCCACGTACTTCCGCACCTTGTCCGGCGTCCACGCCTCCCGCCACAACGCCCGGACCTCCGAAACCGTCCGGTCCCGATCCGCCCCCCGCGCTTCCACAACTACCTCCCAGTTCTGGAAAAGACCCGCGCCTGTCAGGTTCGCCGACCCGACCAGAGCAACCGGACCTCCTTCAGCTTCGATCATCCACACCTTCAGATGCGCCTCACGAGACACGGGATGCTTCCGGTACCAGTTCTTGACCTCGACATCCCAGCGATCCAAGAACGCAGCCGCCACCCGCCGATCCTCATCAGACGCCTTAGCAAACCTTTGCCGCTGGCAGTTCCCGATCAGCAACCGCACCGGCCGATCCCTCGTCCGCTGAGCCAGCCAGGCCAGTCCTCGCACACTCGCGAAGCCAACCGCCACCGTCAGGCGACCAGTCGGATACTGCCTCAGAAACGCCTCGTAACGCTTCGCCGTCCCATCAGCATCAGTGAGCGCCCTCGACATGACGGCCACCTTTCCCGCAGCTCCAGCTCGATCCGCGAGGCTACCCCAGGCCGTTTCTCTCCCGTCCGCTGCCCAGGTAGCCCGTCCGATCACCCGGACCCGACCGCAACACCTAGACAAAGAACCCGGTTGCCTATGCCGCTACCCGGATGAGCGCCACCGTGACCCGCGACGCCACCGGTGGTTCCTAGAGGATGCCTGTGGCGTGGACTTGAGGGCCCCGGGCTTCCCCGAGGAGATAGTCGACACCGAGCCCGAGCAGCCGGGCTACGAAGTCGTCCCCTCCATCACTTGACGATCCTGTCGCGGCGCCTCGTCTTCGCTGGATCGGCACCCAACGGGTGATCCCTGGGAATTACGGTTCATGCGATCCCGGTCGGATCGGCCTTGTCCCGAGCGTCGGCCAGGAGGCGGCGGCCCGATCGATCCAGAACCGCTCCAACCACTCCGACGATGGCGATGCCGCCGCCCACGAAGTGCAGGGCAGTTACGGGCTCGGACAGGAGCCAGTGGGCCTGGGCGCTGGACAGGACCGGATCGGCTCTTTGCATGAGGGGTGGGATGTTGGCGGGCAGCCAGCGGTAGGCCCAGGTCATCAGCGCCAGGCCGACTCCTCCGGGTATCACCGCCACGTAAGCGATCAGTAGCCAGTCCCGGGTGGTCACCGAGCCGGAGTCCCAGCCGGTGAGCGCGATGTACAGGGTCACGCCGATCGCTGCGATCAGAAGGATGGCCCAGAGCAGCGCGATGGCGTCCATGTGGGCCCTGGAGACCTTCAGGATCACCATATAGAACGCCCAGCAAACCATCCCGGCGCAGGCCAGGGCTATCCCGAGCGGGTCGCCTCCGAGCCCGGTGGAACCCCCGTACGCAACCAACGCGGCGCCGATGACCGCCACCACGACCCACAGCCGGAAGCGGGCGCCGGGGCGTTCACCCAGCATCGGGATGGCGATCACGCTCACCATCAGGGGTATCAGAGAGGTCAGCAGCGCTACGTCCGTGACCGAGGTGAGCTTGGCTGCGACGACGAAGGCCGGCTGGGCGAAGGCCACCAGCAGACCCGGCACGATCGCCCAGCGGAGAGAGGAGAGTGACGGGCGCGCCTCGGGCTTGACGGCGAGTCTCCAGACGACCACGAGGCCCAGCGCCGCCACGCCAACCCAGAGCCGCCAGAGGGAGAACTGGAGCCCGCCCAGGGTGGTCGCCTTGATGGCCACCAAGCCGGTGCTCATGATGAAGATGCTGGAAGCCATGGCCAGGAGCGGGATGCCGAGACCCTCTCCACTCTCTGTTGTAGTCGGGGAACGGGCCAAGCGGGGTCTTCTCCAAGGGTGAACCGGGCCTGGAACGCTCCTGTCCAGGGAGGGTGAGGATACCGGCCGGTCCCGATTTCCCGGTGGTCGGCATCGGTCGGGCTACGGTTACCCTGCCTCGGTCGAGCAACCTCCGAGCACCCAACCTGGAGACCTCCCTTTGAGCCCGACACCCGCCATCCTCCACGCCTCATACGCTCTCGCCCACGCTCCCGATCTGGTCAGGCACGGATCGAAGCCGGTGCGCGAGATCGCTAGGGACCCGTCGTTCTTGCCCCGGATTGCCGGGTCCCTCCGTCCGTGGGACGAAGTCGTCGCCTACCCCCCTAACCAGGTGTTCATCGGCAATCTCGCACCGGAGGACCTGGCGTCCATCCCTCGTCCCTGGTACGAGAACCGGATCGACTCGGCCGCTACTGACGGGCCCTTCGGTCGCATGGTGACCCAGGCTGCCCTGTACGGGCTGATGAAACTGTGCGACGACTTCGACCTGATGGCCATCGATGGGGATCTGGCCGAGCAGGCGGGAGCTGATCTGGTCGACTTCGACCATCGGATGGATCGCATCACGGGCGTCGACCCGGCCGAGTTGCGGACCGTCGCGGAGGAGAGCGACGGCCTCGATCTCCACCACGAAGGGCGCCGCGCCGGGTTCATCCGCACCGCTCACGATCAGGACGAGGCACTGGCCGCCTCGGTGCTGCTGGAGAACCTGGCCGGCAAGGCGACCGCAGTCCTGGCACTCTCCGATCTCCTCAGGAGGAGCCGCCTCGGGGCGGGTGAGATCGACTACCTGCTCAACTGCGGCGAGGAGGCGGTGGGGGACCGGTACCAGCGGGGCGGGGGCAGCCTTTCGAAAGCGGTCGGTGAGGTGGTCGGCTGCGTGAACGCCACCGGATCGGACGTCAAGGCGTTCTGCTCGGCGCCGGTGCACGCGCTGATCGCGGCCGGCGCGATGGTGGCTGCCGGTGTGTACAGGTACGTGGTGGTGCTGGGCGGCGGATCGCAGGCCAAGCTCGGCATGAAGTTCGGCGCTCACCTGCGCAACGGGGTACCGGTGATGGAGGACTGCCTGGCCTCCATGGCCTTCCTGGTCGGTCCTGCCGGCGCCGACGGCGACGGCATGGAGTTGCGGCTCGATCTCGCCGGCAAGCATCCGATAGGGGCCGGCTCCTCCCCGAAGGCGGTGTACGAGTCGCTGGTGGTGGAGCCGCTCGTGAGGGCTGGTCTCAGCATGACCGACATCGATAAGTATGCAGTGGAGATGCACAATCCGGAGATCACGGAGCCCGGCGGGAGCGGCGACGTGCCGAGAATGAACTACCGGACTCTGGCGGCGATGGCGGTGCTGCGGCGCGAGATCGGGAGAGGGGACATGGACCCCTTCGTGGCCGAACGGGGCATGCCCGGGTTCGCCCCGACCCAGGGACACATCCCGGCCGGGGTTCCCTACCTCGGACACGCCCTGGAAGCCATGCGCCGCGGCAGCCTCGACCGGGCCATGATCGTCGCCAAGGGGAGCCTGTTCCTGGGCAGGATGACCCAGCTGGTCGACGGCGTTTCCCTCGTCGTCGAGCGTCCGGAGGTCACGCGCCGGCACGGTTAGCGAGGCGGTGATACGGCCGGGACCGGCTACCAACCCCGCTTCCTGAGCTGGACAGGGTGAGGCGATAGACTCTCGACAGCCCGCCGCGGATCACGCCGTCAACAAACTGTGGTGCCCGGCGGCCAAGGCCCCACGCAGGAGAGGAGAGCGCATGGATCTGACAGGTAGGAGGGTGGTGGCCATCGGTGAGCGGGAAGGCGTCACCGGGCCCAGCCTCAAGCTCCTGGCCGAGTCGGCCGGCGCCGACGTGGTGTTCAGCGTCACCCAGTGCTTCGTCTGAACGGCCGGGGGCGCCATGGACCTGGAGGACCAGGCGAACGTAAATCGCCTGGCCGAGACCTCCGGCACCGACGGCATGGTCGTGTTGCTGGGGCAACCGGACGCCAACAGCGCCGGTCTCTTCGCGGAGACGGTGACCAGGGGCGATCCGACCTGGGCAGGTCCGTTGGCCGGAGTCCCGTTGGGACTTCCCGTATATCACGTATTGGAGCCGGAGATAAAGGAGCAGATGGACGGCGATCTCTACGATGAGCACGTCGGTCTGATGGAACTCTCCGCCGACGTGGACGAGATCATCGAGTGGGTCGCTGTTTACAGAGATTGATCAGGAAGTCGGGTAGTCGCATCTCCGATGAACAGGGGCGGCGCGTGACCTCCGTAACCCGGCTGCTATCGCCTCCAGGGCGTCAGCAGCCCGTGTAGTCCCGCCCGGTCGATCAGGTCCTCGGCGCGCGCCTGCGCCTCGCGCATGACCTCCTCCTCGTCGACCATCGTGCAGCGTCCGTTCTCCAGCGCCAGGTTCCCGTCGATTATGGAGTGGACCACGTCCGATCCCCGGACGCAGTAGGTGAGGGCGGAGACGGTCCGGTGCCAGGGGGTCAGGTGGGGGCTCTTCATGTTCACGACGATGATGTCTGCCAGCTTTCCGGGTGCCAGTTCACCCGCCTCGATGTTGGCGTAGCGGGCGCCCTCCCTCGTCGCCATCTCCAGGGCCTCCTCGCCGTTGCTGATGGTCGGCTCCAGGGTGTGGACCCGCTGGAGGAGGATGGCCTGCTTCATCACCTCGAACATGTCCTGGCGGTGGTTGCAGCACGGACCGTCGGTGCCGAGACCGATCGGCGCGCCTGAGGCTCGCAGGTCCCTGAGCCGCATCACCCCGAGGGCGATGTACTGGTGGGAGATCGGACAGTAGGCGATGCCCGTGCCGGTCTCGCCCACATGGTCGATCTCGGCGTCGTCGAGGTAGATCCCGTGGGCGATGGTCGCCTCCGGGCCGAGCAGGCCCTCCTGGTACAGCCACTCGACCGGGCGGATACCGTATTCCTCCAGGTAGGTGGGCGGGTCCTCCAGGCGTTCCGAGCAGTGCGTGTGCCAGCCGACTCCGGCCTCCCGAGCCAGGGTCACGCTCCGCCGCACCAGGTCCTGGTCGTTGTAGATGATGTTGAGGGGAGCCGGCCAGACCTGCACCCGCTCACCGGCCGGGTACTGCTCCATCGCGGCGGTGGTGATCTCGATCTCCTCGTCGTTGGAGTAGGAGAACAGCTCGCCCGCCAGGTTGAACCGCCGGGCTATGTCGGTCGCCTCGCCGACGATGCCGCGGGCCACCGCCCCCCGCAGCCCTACCTCGTGGATGGCTCCGGCCACGGCCAGGGTGGTGTCGAGATCGGACGGCGCGTAGTGGTTGTCGACCACGGTGGTGGTACCGGCCTTGAGGGCTTCCACCGCTCCCAGCTTGGCTCCTATCCGGCCCTCCTCCAGGTTGATGGAGATCGAGAACGGCCACATGAAATCGGTCAGCCAGGTCCACAGCGGCATCCCCTCGCCCAGCCCGCGGGCCAGACCCTGGAACAGGTGGTCGTGGGTGTCGATCAACCCCGGCAGGACGGCATGCCCGGAGCAATCGATGGTACGTGCCGCCCGGTACCCGGCCAGGTCCTCGTCCGGGCCCACGGCCACGATCCGGTTGCCCGACACCGCCACCGACCCGGGCTCGATCACCCGGCGCTCGTCGTCGACGGTCACCACCGACCCTCCCGTCAGGAGGAGGTCGCAATCTCGGCTTGTCTCGTTCATCTGGGGGAACCTCCTACTTGGCGGCCGTTCCGCCGGTGCCGGCTGCGCGGTCCGGGATCTTGAGGAGTCGGGAGGCCGTGCCGCCCATGATGGCCTCCATCTCCTCGTCCGACAGCTCGGGACCGCCGACCTCGGCGGCCACCCGGTTGACCGCGCGGAAGATGTCGGAGGCCACCCCGCCGGGTCCGGATTTCTGCTTGTCGTTGTTGTCGGACCCGTAGACCGCCCGGTCCAGCGCGCCGAGGCTCCTGAGCTTGTTCAGCACCCGGTACAGGTCGCGGGGATCGCCTCCCGCGTAGTAGGACAGGTCGGCGTAGAAGTTTGGGTGCCGGGCCACCACCGCGATGCCCTCGTCCACATAGGGAAAGGCCAGGTAGACGACCACCTTGAGCTCCCGGTATCGGATCCCGAGCTCGTCGAGGAGGACCGGACGGGCGTGGGGCATGGGAGCGTTGATGATCGGTGTGAATCCGGTGTGGGTGTGGATCGGGAGGTCGAGCTCGAGGCACTTCTCGTAGACGGGTGCCAGCCTGGGGTCGGCGGGATCGTGGTGGTGGTAGGTGGGCAGCAGCTTCATCATGCGGAACCCGAACTCGGTGACGCACCGTTCGATCTCCTCGGTGGCCGCTCGCACGTCGCGGAGCGCGTCCACGCACGCCACGCCGTACAGGCGTCCCGGATGGGCGGCGCACTGGGCCGCGGTGTAGTCGTTGGGCACGTGGACCTCGTGACGGTCCGGGTGGTCCGGATGGAACGTGGTGCGGCGCAAGTCCGATCCGTGCGCCAGGCCCACGTCGATTCCGGCCCGGTCCAGGAGGTCCACCAGGGCCGCGCCGTCGGTCCACACGTACTCCCCGCCGTAGGGACGGTACAGCTCCTCCATCCACCAGACGGGAGCGTGGCGGGCCGTCTCGGTGAGGTAGAGCAGCACGTCGACGGTAGGCATCCGGTCAGTCCAGCTTGTACAGGCGCCGGGCGTTCCCGCTCACGATGCCGTCGATGTCTGCGGTGGTGAACGGCTCCCGGCCGGTGCGATCGGCCACCTCGTTCAGCTCGCCCAGGAGCTGGGTCCCGATCTGCTGACCTCCGCCGGTCCGGTCCTTGTCGTTGTTGTCCGAGCCGTACAGAACCCGGCCCAGGGCGCCCAGACCCCGGAGTTTGTCGAGAGCGTCGAATAGTGGCCCCGGCCCAGCCCCCATGAAGTAGGCGATGTCGGCGTGGAAGTTGGGGTGGCGGGCCACCACCGCGATGCCCTCGTCCACGTAGGGGAAGTTGATGTAGACCAGCACGCGGAGGTCGCGGTAGCGGATACCGACCCGGTCCAGCCGTTCGGGGTGGCCGTACCGGAGCGCGGCGGTGATGGTCGGCGAGTAACCGGTGTTCACGTGGGCCACGATGTCGAGTTCGAGGCAGCTCTCCAGCATGGGCGCCAAGGCGGGATCGTCGATGTAGTAGTTCTGGTAGGTGGGCAGGAACTTCGAGGACTTGAAACCGTATTCCTCCACGCAGCGCCGCTGCTCGATGACCCCGGCCCGCACGTCCCGCAGCGGATCGATGTTGGCCACGCCGATCAGCCGGTCGGGGAAGAGGGCCACCTGTTCCGCCGTGTAGTCGTTGGGCACGAACACGTGGCGCTGGTCAGGGGAGTCGGGGTGGTAGGTGGTGCGGCGGATATCGGAGCCCTGCACCATCCCCATGTCCACCCCGGCCCGGTCGAGGATGCCGACGATCGCCTCCCCGTCCGTCCAGATGTACCCGCCGCCGTAGGGGCGGTAGAGCTCCTCCATCCACCAGATCGGCGCCTGCTCGGCGGAATCGGTCAGATGCAGGTGGCAGTCCACCGTCACCATGGGAACGTACCTCCCGGCCCGGTATTCGTCGTGATATGGCCGCCTCGTAGCGTATCAAGGTGCCATGCAGGTGCGACAATTGCCGGCGCGGATCAGGACCGAGGTCGATGACGAACGTGAGTAGCACATCCCGGACCTCCGGCACCACGGTTAGGGCCGCGGTGTGGAGGGAACCTCGATCAACGCTGAGCATCGAGGATGTCTGGTTAGCCGATCCGGCACCGGGCGAGGTGGGCGTCCGGGTGGCGGCTACAGCGATCTGCGGCAGCGACCTCGCCTACGTGGACGGCCATTGGGAGTCTCCGAGTCCTGCGGTGCTGGGTCATGAGGCGGCGGGGATGGTCGATCGGATCGGCCCGGGAGTGACGGACCTGTCGGTGGGTGACCGGGTGGTCGTGACGCTGATCCGGAGTTGCGGATCGTGCCGTCGCTGCATAGCGGGGACGCCGGTGGGCTGTTCGGGCCGGTTCGCGCTGGACGAGCGCGGTCCCCTGCGCGACGCGTACGGGTCGGAGATCTGGCAGGGTCTGGGCGTAGCGGCGTTCGCCGAGGCGGTGACCGTCCACCGATCCCAGGTGGTCCGGGTGGGTCCCGGGATCGACCTGGACGTGGCGGCACTGCTGTCCTGCGGCGTGCTGACGGGCGTGGGGGCGGTCCGCAACACCGCCCGGGTCATTCCGGGATCCTTCGTGGTGGTGCTGGGCGCCGGCGGCGTGGGCCTCAACGTGGTGCAGGGCGCCCGGCTGGCCGGAGCGGCGGAGGTGATCGCGGTCGACCCGGATCAACGCCGGTTGGACGCGGCCATCCGGCTCGGCGCAAGCGCCGCGGTCGCGGTCGGGGAGGATTTGCTGGAAGAGGTCCGAGCGGTGACCACGGGCGAGATGGCGGACTACGTGTTCGTAGCGACGGCGGCCGTATCCGCGATCGAGACGGGACTCGAGCTGCTGGCGAGGATGGGGACGCTGGTGCTGGTGGGCATGCCTCCGAGCGGCGCCAGGGTTAGCCTGGATCCGGTTACGGTGGCAAGTGCAGGCCAACGGATACTCGGCTCGAAGATGGGTTCTGCCAAGCCTGCCCGGGACATTCCGGCGCTGATCGCCCTCTACGGGGAGGGTCGCCTGGAGCTGGATGGCCTCATCACCGCCCGCTACGCACTCTCGGAGATCGAGGAGGCCCTCGGGCCGGCGCGCGGCGGTGATGCCCTGCGCAACGTGATCATCACCGACGAGAGCCTGATCGCATGAGGATCGCCGACATCGAGACCTTCGTGGTGGCCAACCCGAGACCGGATCTCGGCGGCCCCTACTTCGTCTTCGTGAAGCTCACCACCGATGACGGGATCGTCGGGTATGGCGAGCACTACGGGGCCACCTTCCGACCGCCTGTGGTGGAGGCCATGCTGGAGGACCTGGCCGGGGCGTTGCTGATCGGTCGGGACCCGTTCCTGATCGAGCGCTTCTGCCGGAGCGCCTACGGGCGGGGGTTCACTGCTAGACCCGACGTGACCCTAGGCGGCGCGATCAGCGCCCTGGAGATGGCCTGCTGGGACATCATCGGCAAGGCCGTGGACAAGCCAGTCCACGCGTTGCTCGGCGGCCGGGTGAGGGATGCGGTGCGTTCCTACACGTACATCTACGACGAACCGGGTGTCGAGGGCGATGCCGTGTACCGGGATCCCGAGTTGGCGGCCCGCCGGGCGGCCGCATACGTGGCGAAGGGCTTCACCGCTCTCAAGTTCGACCCGGCCGGTCCCTACTCCTCCATGGGTGGGTACCAGCCGCTCCTGGAGCGGATCGAGCTCTCAGCGCGGTTCTGCTCGGCCATCCGCGAGGCGGTGGGGACGGATGCCGATATCCTGTTCGGCACCCACGGGCAGTTCACGCCCGCCGGCGCGATCCGGCTGGCAGCCCGGCTGGAGCCCTACGATCCGCTGTGGTTCGAGGAGCCGGTCCCGCCCGACGATGTCGAGGGTATGGCCATGGTCCGCCGGCATACCTCGATACCCATAGCCGCCGGGGAGCGGCTTACCGGGAAGGTGGAGTTCGCCCGCCTCCTGGCGGCGTCGGCGGTTGACATCGTCCAGCCCGATCTCGGGCGGTGCGGCGGGCTACTCGAAGGCAAGAAGATCGCCGCCATAGCGGAGGTCCATGGCGCCCAGATCGCGCCTCATTGCTACTGCGGGCCGATAGTGGCCGCCGCCAACCTGCAGCTGGCCGCCTGCTCTCCCAACTTCCTGATCCTGGAGGCGATCGAGGACTGGGGCGGCTTCCACGCCGAGCTTCTCAAGACCCCCCTTCGGTTCGAGAACGGATGCACCGTCGTTCCGACCGCCCCCGGATTGGGAGTGGAGCTGGACGAGGAGGTCCTGGCCGCCAATCGTTACGAGGGCGACGATCTCCATATCGAGATGGTCGACGACCCGGTCGACCACAACGATCCCCGCTGGTGAGACGGCTGCATCACCCGTAGCGTTCCGAGAGATTGCCTTTGGAGGCGCGGGTGAGCCGCCTGACGGAGACTCCGGCCCAGGGCTGCCGACGCCCCGGGTTGATCGAAGGTTCCCGCCGACCGGGCGGTCTCCCCACCACATGTTCATGGATCAGCCGGATCACGGCCAGGTTCATGTCACACCCACGTTCTATGGTATTAGATAACCGCAAATACCAATGGTCCGGTTCGACGTCGGTCGGATCATGCGACGGTCAAACCGTCGAGCCGTCCCGCCCCGGGAAGGACGGAACGCGCTCGACACCAAGGTGGTGGCGGAG
>VXRE01000091.1 GCA_009838635.1 Acidimicrobiia bacterium
TGGTGATAGGCAACGTATATCGGTGGTGTGACAGTTTCAACCCCCTTTCCCGCGGCACGCGAAAAATATCGTGGGGTGCGCCGATCCATGTGTCGGAGGAGTTATCGACACGATTTCGCGATTCGTGGGTCTCTTCTACATGTAGAATCATTCACAACATGTCGGGCCTCTCCCCTCCGCCAGAACGTAGGCCAGCTGCGACGAGCGATTCCCGGCCGTTGTCGATGGGTGCCGCGCTCGGTCGATTCGCCTGGATCGTTTTACTGGTCGCGCTGGGTGCTTGCGGCGGCTCTTCAGAGCCGGAGACCTCGGCGGCCGAGGCACAAGGAGCATCGGGCCCTTCTGCGGCGGTGCCTCTGCTGGAGCTTGATGACGGGATGACATGGAGTTCCTTGTTGGGCGTGGTCGCGAACGGCCCGGAACTGGACTGCGTCGCCGAGGCCATCCAGGATGGAGGCCTTCCGGAGACCTTTCTCGATGTCGAGTTGATGGACATCACTGCAGGCACAACCTCTTGGCCGATCTGGTACCGGGAGGTACTCGGGGTCGAGGTCGGTGAGAACCACTGGCCCCACGAGGTGTGGCGCTGCCTGGCCCCCCGGACCGCGGCCGCGGTGTACGTGACGGTCACCCTTGAGGAGTTCAACCTGGCAGGGATCCCGGCGGCTGAGTTCGACGGAGCCTGCATCGAGGGACTCCCGGCTGACGGCGACTTTTCGGGGGCCGTGTCGGACGTCATGGGTCGCGAGCACAGCTTCGGAGAAGACGATGGCTGGGACCCCTTCTCTGCGCTTCGCGATGAAACGGTCATCCCGGCGCTGCTGTCCTGCCTCGGGGACGCAGAGTCCCCGACGGCCGATTTCGCGCCTGCCGCCGAGACCGGCGACGCGACCGGAACCGCCGGGACCGGCGACGCGGGCGGAGCCGAGGCTGCGCCGGAGCGCTCCGATGCGCCGCCTCTGACGGAAGAGGACGTGTACTCGCGGATCGCGCCGTCGATTCCGATCGTGTCGACGCGATCCGGGCACAGCACGGGCATCCTGATCGAGGGCAACTACGTGCTCACGAACCACAATGTCGCGTGGCCCAACAGCTTCTATCACACAGCCACGATCGTCTTTCCCGACGGGACCGAGTACGTGGGCGTGCCGGTGGTGACTACGAATCCCTGGGCCGACCTCGCGGTGCTCGGACCACTGGAGACCGACAAGCAGCCGCTGGCCCTCGCCGACGGGGAGCAGTTGCCGCCGGGCTCGGAACTGTACCTGATCGGCTACCCGGCCGGGCCCGAGTACTCGCCCGAGCCGGCCATCACCCGCGCCATCCTGTCGCGCGTTTTGCAATGGGAGCCTTACGACCTGACCCTGTTGCAGACGGAAGCAGCCACCGCCGGCGACGAGAGCGGCGGAATATTGGTCGACCGGAAGGGTCGGGTCGTAGGAGTCTCGGCATGGTCTTGGACGGATGCGGGCCTCGGACTAGCCACGTCGGCATCCGACGACGCCGAGATCGTCGAGTTGATGCTCGGGGGCGGCTCGCGATACAGCGTCTCGTTCTGGGATCGTGTCGACTTGGGGGTCGCGCCATCGCAAAGCTGGGAATTCGAGCTCGGGGGTATCTGGGACGGCGCCACCTTCTTCGTCGATGAGACGACCGGGTCCATCGAAGTCGAGGTAGAGGGGCCCGGCGACGCCTACATGATGCTGGCGAGCATGTCCTATTCCCAGTTTGATGCCGGCCCGAGTGACGATCCCGTCGTTTTGGGTTCGGGCCGCATCAACCCGGACGAGGACTACTTCCTGGTGGCGTGGTCGGACTCTCCCGGTTGGTACTCGCTTTCCAGCGGCGCCGCCCTCCTGCCGTATTACGACGAAGATGGTCTCCCGCTGCTGTGGGAGGCCGAGTCCTACTTCGAGATTGCTGGTGCGCTCGACTACGACGGCGACGTCGATTGGTACGAACTCCAGCTCCGCGAGGGCGACACCGTCACCATCTGGACCGACTCGATCCTGACCGATGCGGTCCTGGTCCTGTACGACGGGGAGTCCAATTATTTGGCAAGCGACGGCGAGAGTGGCTCGCCGGACCCGCTCGGCCTCGGGTTGAACGCAGAAATCGTGTTCGTGGCACCCGCCACGGGCAGCTACTACGCAGTCGTGTCCGCTGCCGTGTCCGGTGCGGACGTGACGCCCGGCGGCAGCTATCTGATCAGTGCGCGGATTGGGTGATACCTTAGGCTCTGCTCCCACCGTGGCCGAGTCCTCGGTTGGATCGGCACGCACTACACCGCCCTCCCGTTATCCCCAATGGACGCCGCCCCCGATTGCCGTACCGACCACGAAGAGATCCGTCAAGAGCCATTCGACAGCGAAAACAAGCCAGATAACGAATCCTGCTAGGAACAGTATGGCGGTGATCACCGAAACTATCGTGCCGGTTCTGGCTAGCCGCTGATGTCTAACCGCCCTTCTTCTGGCCCGAAGTGACAGGACGAGACCAGTGACCCAGAGCATTGCTCCGGCTAGCAGCAGGAGACCGATGACCTCGTCCGGGTTGCTGACCAAAGATGGCACCGTCATGATCAGGATCAGCAGAACTGTGACCAGTGCCACGGATAGCGAACAGACGAAACCGGCCATCGCGATCCGATCCCCTCGGATCATGACCAACGAACTACCGCAGCTTCATCGAGCACTTCGGAGCCTGATCCTTCACAGTTACCGGTGTCAGAGGATCGCTCGACCCAAGACGCAGGAGGTGACCCCCCGCGAGCCGTGTGTCGCTCATCCCAAGATCTCGGCGTTGATGAGCATGAAGATCAGTTTATACATAGGCAGGGGTTGACGTGCATGCATGTTCATCCCATGCCTACGGTCGAGGAGACACCATCCCCTCGGGACAACCCGGAGAGCCACTCACCGGCGTGCTCGGCGAACCGACGTGAGTTCCTGTCCCGCCGACCTCGCGATGTCCGTGCGCTTACCTCCGGGCGGGTTGGCGGCGGGTGGGACCCCGGTAGGCGAGGCCCTTCAGGCTGATCGCGAAACCGCTCTCGAGCAGGATGGCGCCGAGCGGGTGGTCGCCGGCCGCGAGGCCGTTGATGGTCTCCACGGTCAGCCGCCGGTGCCGGACTCCGATCTCGGTAAGGGCGTCGGCGGCCGGGCCGTGGAGCTCCTCCGAGTCGGTGAGGAGGGTGGCGGTCTTGCCGCCCCTCTCCAGGAACAGCAGGGGGCGGCCGTCGTGGAGGATCACGTAGGCGCCTGCCGATCGGGAAGCCCGGCCCTGGGCTTCCTCGGGCCACGGCAGCAGGGTGCCGTACGGGTTGGCAGGATCGGCGGCGGCGAGGATCACGGTCCCCTCGTCGCTGTCGGCGGTCCGGAGCCGGTCCACTGCCCCGGGTAGGGCGAACTGAAGGCCACCGAGGCCTTCCACGAAGTAGCCGCGGCGGATGCGTCCCGTCTCCTCCATATGGTTGAGGATGGGGTAGAGGGTGGTCAGGCCGCCGGGGATGTTCTCCGCCCGGGCGCCGGCCCGGGTCACCACCCCGTGGCGTTCCAGCAGGAGCTCCGTCCAGGCGGCACCCCATTCCGCATCGGTCACATCCGCTGCGCACAGGTCGGCGACCAGCGACCACCTCCCGGACGAGGAGGGGGGCATTGAGGAGGGCAGGCGGCGCCGGGATCGCCCGCCGGAGCGGGACCGGGCCAGGCGGCGGATCCGGAGGGCCCGCAGCGGGGCGAGGGTGTCGTTGGTGACCTCTCCCGACCACACCAGGTCCCAGAGGGCCTCCAGGGTGTCATCGAGGTTCTCACCGCGGGCAGCGAGGTGGATGTCCCGGAAGAAGCTGGCACCCCGTCGCGAGAGGTGAGACCGGATGGCGTGGTGGAGGTCGGAGTCGGGCAGGTCGTCCGCGGGGGGTCGGTAGAGGATCGGTAGTTGTTCGCGCAGGTAGAGGGCCACCCTTCCGTCACGAGGCCCGATCGAGCCCCGGCCCACCCACACCACCTCGCCCGACGCCATGAGCTGATCCGCCATGGTGGGCGTGTAGTCGAGCCGCGCTGCCAGGACATCCCGTTCGAGTATCGAGGCGGGGATCGGAACGCCCTGGAGGGTGCGGATCGTCTCGACCAGGGCCGACAGGTGGTTGCGCCCGGTGCGGCCCACTCCCTGCCAGGCGGGCAGGAAACGCCCGAGGGCGGCGGCCTCGACCGCTTCGATCTCGCGGCGGAGCACCGCCAGGCTCCGCCGCTTCAATCGGCGCAGGACTCCAGTGTCCACCCACTCCTGGCCGGCCTCACCCGGCCGGAAGGCGCCCCGGGCCACCGTTCCGGCCTGCTCGAGCGCCACCAGGGCGGCCTGTATGGCGGCCGGGGGGAGGCCGAGCGCTGATCCGGCCTCCTCGGCTGTGAACGGCGCGTGGGTGCGGGCGTACCGTCGTACCACCTCCCCGAGCGGGTCGGGACCGGTCTCGAGGAAGGCATGAGGAACCCCGGCCGGCGGCTGGACTCCCATGGCGTCGCGGAGCCGACCGGCATCCTCGATCGCCGCCCAGGTCGGAGCACCGCCCACCTGGACCCGGATGGCCCGGCGACCCTCCTCCAGCTCGCGCAGCAAGGCGGATGCGGAGCCGTCGGCCAGCCGGTCGGCCACCGCCCGGCCGGTGAGCGGCCCGAGCGCCCGGAGAAGGTCGTGCACTCCGTCCAGCCCCCTGACCCGGCGATCCGGGGTCAGGTACTGGAGCTCCAGCTCGACGGCGGCGATGACGTCCTCGTCGAGCAGGTCGCGGAGCTCACCCTCTCCGAGCAGCTCGCGGAGCAGCTCCCGGTCGAGGGTGAGGGCCGTGGCCCGCCGTTCCGAGGGGGCGGCGTCACCCTCGTACAGGTAGGAGGCCACGAACTCGAAAAGGAGCGACGAGGCAAACGGTCCGGCCGAGGTGGTGTCGACCTCCACCACCCGCACCCGGCGGGCCGCGATATCCCCGAGGAGTTCCCTGGCGGAGGGTAGGTCGAACACGTCCTGAAGGATCTCGCGGTAGGTCTCGAGGATGATCGGGAACGAGCCGAAGCGGGTGACGATGGCCATCAGGTCGGCCGCCCGGCGCCGCTGGAGCCACAAAGGGGTGCGGCCGCCCGGCCGGCGGCGGGGCAGCAGGAGGGCGCGGGCGGCGGCCTCCCGGAACCGGGCCGCGAACATGGCGGTGCCGGACAGCTCCTCGATCAGGATCGACTCCAGCTCGTCCGGGTCGAGGAGCAGGTCTTCGAGAGCCGGCAGGTCGTCGGTGTCGATGAACCGGAACGAGATGCCGTCGTCGCTCCAGATGACGTCCAGGTTGCGCCCGTAGCGGTGCCGCAGGCGCTGGCCGATGGCCATCGCCCACGGCGCATGCACCCGGCCTCCCAGCGGCGAGAGGATGGCGATCCGCCAGTCCCCGATCTCGTCGCGGAAACGTTCCACCACCACCGTCCGGTCGGTGGGAAGCACTCCGGTGGCGTCACGCTGCTCTTCGATGTATGCGACCAGGTTGCGGGCCGCCCACGCGTCCAGGTGATACCGGTGCCGGAGCGTGCCCACCGCCCGGTCGGTCTCCATCGCCCCGATGGTGCGGACGAAGCGGCCGATCGCCCGTCCGGTCTCGACCGGCCGGCCCACCCGGTCGCCCTTCCAGAACGGCATCCGGCCCGACTCGGCGGGGGCGGGGATCACCTCCACCCGGTCGGCGGTGATGTCGCTGATCCGCCACGCCGAGGTGCCGAGGACGAACACGTCCCCGGGACGGGACTCGTAGACCATCTCCTCGTCGAGCTCACCTACCCGGCTGCCGTCGGGAAGGTTGACCGAGTACAGCCCGCGGTCGGGGATGGTCCCGGCGTTGGTGACCGCCAGGCGCTGGGCCCCCGAACGGGGGGTCAGCGTGTGGGTGACCCGGTCCCAGACCAGGCGGGGCCGCAGCTCCCCGAACAGCTCGGACGGGTAGCGGCCGGCCAGCATGTCGAGGACCGCCTCGAAGGGTCCCCGGGCCAGCTCGCGGTAGGGGGCGGCCCGCCTGACCAGGGAGAGGAGGTCGTCCGCCTGCCACTCGTCCATCGCCACGGCCGCCACCACCTGCTGCGCCAGCACGTCGAGCGGGCTCTGGGGAACGGCGGTGGGCTCCACCGACCGCGCCAGCATGAGGTCGGCCACCACGGTCGCCTCGAGGAGGTCCCCGCGGAACTTGGGGAAGACCTTGGCCACGCTGGTCGCCCCCACCTGATGGCCGGCCCTACCCACCCGCTGCAGGCCGGAGGCCACGCTGGTGGGTGACTCCACGTGGATCACCAGGTCGACCGCCCCCATGTCGATGCCCAGCTCCAGCGTGGAAGTCGCCACCACGGCCGGCAGCTCACCCCGCTTGAGCAGGTCCTCGATGACTATCCGCTGCTCCCGTGACACCGAGCCGTGATGGGCGCGGGCGATCTCGTCCCCCGCCAGGTTGTTCAGCTCGGAGCAAAGGCGCTCGGACAGCCGGCGGGAGTTGGCGAACACGATGGTGGAGCGGTGGGCCCTGACCAGGTCCAGCAGGGCCGGATAGACGGAGGGCCAGATGGACCGGTAGCCGGGGTCGGCGGGCTCGGAGGCGAGCGGGTCGGGAGGTGTGGGCGCCGCCATGTCCTCGACCGGGACCACGATCTCCACCTCGAGGCCCCGCTTGCCGGGGACATCCACGATGGTGACCGGCCGCGGCGTCCAGGCCCCGTTGTCCATGGTCCCGCCGCCCATGAACTCGGCGATGGTCGAGAGGGGTTGCTGGGTGGCGGAGAGGCCGATGCGGAGGGGCCGGACGGCGGTCACCTCCTCCAGCCTCTCCAAAGACAGGGCCAGGTGCGATCCCCGCTTGGTCCCGGCCACGGCGTGGACCTCGTCGAGGATCACCCACCGGACTGACGCCAGTATCTTGCGGGCCGCGCTGGTGAGGATCAGGAACAGGGACTCGGGCGTGGTGATCAGGATGTCCGGGGGGTGGCGCTGCATGCGCTGGCGGTCGGCGGGCGGGGTGTCCCCGGTGCGGATGGCGGCCACCACCTCGGGAGGGGTCGCCAGGCCGTGGCGGTCGGCGGCGTGGGCGATCCCGGTCAAAGGCGCCCGGAGGTTGCGCTCCACGTCATGGGCCAGGGCCTTCATCGGGGAGATGTAGAGGACGCGGCAGCGCCGGGACTTGGCCGGCACCGGTTCGGTAAGGAGTTGGTCGAGCGTGTAGAGGAACGCCGCCAGCGTCTTGCCCGACCCGGTGGGAGCGTGGATCAGCGTGTGCTGACCGGCCGCGATGGCCGGCCACCCGCTGGCCTGAGCCTCGGTAGGACCGGGGAAGGCCTCCTCGAACCAGGTGGCCGTGGCGGGCGAGAACAGGTCTCTCAACACTATGAATCCAGGCTATCGCATGCGCGTGACACGCATACCGCAAACTGGGTTCGCTCCCGGTAGTCGGATGCCGTCCATTGGCAGCCGTTTCGCATGGTGGTCGGCTCCTTAGGAAACCGATCAAGGGTCTTGAACCTTCCGTGCTCGGGCCGTACCTTGACTGTAAGGGTGGCGCCGGCAAGGTCTCAGGCTCACCTGCAACGGACAGTGAGGAGTTACCATCGATGACCATGATCAAGGAGTCCACGGTCGCGAAACGGGTCACGCAGTCCCTGGTCTTCCTGGAGCAGGCGGAGGCGGAATTCGCGGTCGGCGACACCCGCCAGGGTGCGGAGAAGCTCTACGGCGCCGCTGTCCAGGCCATCATCGCGGCTTCTCTCCAGCGCGGGTGGAAGTATGACTCGCATCGTGCCAACAAGAATGCTTCCCAGGCCATCGCCAAGGAGTACGGTGACTCCTCCCTGATCAACGGGTTCTCGGCTGCCGAGAAGCTACACATCCACTTCCATCACGACAACATGGAGGACTACGAGATCGCCGTGGACCGCCACGGTGTCCGGGGTTATGTCGAGCAACTGCTGGATCTCGTCGAAGAGTACGAGGAGAGGGAGGGACGTGACCCTCTCGAGTGATACTTCCGCGGCGGACGCAAATAAGGTTCGTTAGACGCGCGCAGGCCCGACCGCTCTCCGTCCGGAGAGGAGCCGGACCTACTTCCTCGGTCTACTGCCCTCGGCAAGTGCAGTATCACTTGACGGAGTCGTGATTTCAACCGGTTCACAGACTGCGATCCCTCCGGGAGTTCTTGTGGACTCTCGAGGCGGTGAGCCCGCGCTGGACTCCTAGATCTGTCCTTCCGAGCCGCGGGCGGCCTGGACCAGGGCTCGGGCTCGGGCCGGATCCACGGGGCGGCGGACATCGCCGTCCTCCTTGATGGCGGTGCCCACTATCACGCCGTCGGCGGTCCGGAGCACGGAGGCGACGGATTCCTTGTCGACTCCGGAGCCCACCAGCAGCCGGGTGTCGGGAACCGCCTGCCGGACCTGCCGGAGCATGTCCTGGTCCGCCGGGAGGCCGGTCCCGCGCCCGGAGAGGATGATGCCGTCCGTCATACCCCGGTCGCGGAGATCGGTGGCGGCGTCCTCGATGCGGAGGCCGGGCGGGGGAGTGGCGTGCTTCACGAACAGGTCGGCCAGCACCTCGATCTCGGGGTCCAGCGACGCCCGCAGCCGGGCCACCCGGGCCGCCTGGCCGACGATCGGGCCCTGGTCGGTGTACATCATCGACGACAGGACGTTCACCCGGATGAATCGGGCATCGCAGGCGGCGGCGATCGAGAGGGCGGAGATGGCGTCGTTGCGCAACACGTTGACCCCTACCGGAACATCCACCGCGGCCCGGACGGCGGCCACCACTCGGGCCAGGGACGCCACGGTGATCGGTGGCACTCGATCGGCGAAGAACGGGGCGTCCCCGTAGTTCTCGACCAGGAGCGCATCGAAACCGCTCTCCTCGAGAAGGATCGCGTCCTCTACGGCGCGCTCCACGATGGCCCCTGTAGGCGGGAGGTAGGAAGGCGAGCCGGGGAGTGGTAGGGCGTGGACCATCCCGATGAGTTGGCGGGAGGCCATCAGAAGATGCGCATCTCCTGGAAGGCTATCTCGGCCATCTCACCCTTCAGGATGACGTTCTCGGCGTCGTCCGGATGGAGTCGTCCAACTGCTACCCGGCAGATCTCCCCGGCCGGACCGCGGATGAGCTGGTCCGTGTCCTCGGGGCCGGCCACGTACTTGGCGTACATGGGTCCGATCCCCTCGATCCGGACCTGTTCCATGTACTCGTACCCGGCGAGGTCGAAGGCCCAGGGAAGGGTCTTGTGGGCGAACCAGATGACATGGCGGAGGCGATCCGTGTCTTCCAACTCCTCCTCCATAGCCTCGTAGATGTCGAGGCCGTGGGCCCAGACTTCCGCCAGCTGGAGGGTGGCGAAGGTCTTGGTGGACATGTCCGAGTACACCCATGGAACGCGGTCGGAGGGGGTGGCCCTGCTCAAGGCGTCCACCACCTGTGCCCTGCCGAGCCGCCACCACTCGATCACGTCCTGGGGGCGCATCTGCCGGCCGCGTTGGATGCCGATCTCGAGGAAGTCGTCGATGCTCTCGTAGTCGTCAAGGTCGTCGAGCATGGCGCCGTCCTCCGCGACGACGTTGTGGGCGTACTCCTGGAAATGGGCCAGATGGGAGATCGTGTCACGGATGGTCCACTCGTCGTGGGGGAGCCGGATGTTCCACTTGTTGACGGTGATCCTCTGGAGGAACTGGTCGAGCTGTTGTTGCTCGGCAACGAGATCAGACAATACTTCCCGCATGGTGCCAAGTTTACCACTGCGTATCCGCAATCGTTCTGCCCGCGATGCCCTTCCCTCCGGCCCGCCGGCGGTCCGGCCAGCCTCTTCCGAAGAGGGGGCCAAGCACCCGCGATCGACCGGTGCGGTCGCTTGATCAGGCCATCCGTGGCCGGGTTCGGCGTCCTCAGGCCGTATGCGGCCTGGGTAGCGGACCCTCGAACCCCGGGGTCTCGTAGACGTAGCTGTTGAGCCGGTCGACCAGCAGGCGCAGGCGTCCCAGGCTCCGCCGGTCGAACCACATCGCCAGCCGGGCGCAGTCGAGCGCGTCTCCATCACGGATCTCGGCTTCCGAGGGACCGATGGCCTCGATCCGTCCCCGAGCGAGGATGTCGGAGAACTCCTCGTTCAGGTCTTCCACCTGTTGCCTAGTGGGGGCATGTCGCAGCCTGAGCACCAGCCGCCCGTCCACGTAGCGCTGGGAGTGATAGTTGGCGTAGAACCGGCAGATCTCGTCAGCCGCGGCCGCAGCGTCCCGGGCGAGCACGAACAGGTTGGCGTCCGCGGGGCTGATCATGCCGTGACCCTCCAGGCGGTCGCTGACGAACGCCTGCCACGAGGACCAGTACGAACTGCCCGCCTCCATCAGCACGACCGGCTGGATGGGCGCCTTCCCGGTCTGGATCAGCGTGAGGAGCTCGAAGGCCTCGTCCATGGTGCCGAAGCCGCCCGGGAAGATGGCGAAGGCATGAGACTCCTTCACGAACCCCAGCTTGCGGGTGAAGAAGTACTTGAAGTTGATCAGCCGGGACCCGGATATGTAGGAGTTGGGCGCGGCCTCGAACGGCAGCCGGATGTTGACGCCGAAGGAACCGTCGCGGCCGGCGCCCCGGTTGCCGGCCTCCATGATCCCAGGGCCGGCGCCCGTCACCACCATCCATCCCCGGTCCTCCCACATGAGGCGGGCGAACTCGCTGGCCAGCTGGTAGTCGGGATGGTCGGGCGCGGTACGCGCCGATCCGAAGATGGTCACCTTCGGGGTCTCGGCATAGGACCGGAACACCTTGGAGGAGTAACGCATCTCCTTGAGGGCGCTGTTGAAGAGCTTGATCTCCCAGCGGTCGGCCCGATCCCGGTGGAGCTTGAGGGCGGTGGTCATTAGCTCGGCGATCAGGTCCTGGTTCTCACCGTCCCCGGCTCGGGCGACGAGATCTCGGATCGTCTCGTCCAGTAGCGGGTCTCCCATGCTGTATCGGGCCATGCTTCCTCCGTGTTCGGTTCCCAAGCTAGTGGTGTCTTGGGCGGTAAGGCTCAGCGCCTACCTTCAGCCAGTGCCAGGCACACTCCGTCGAGGATGTCGTAGCCGGTGACGGTGATCCTCTCCAGGCCGAGCACCTGGAGGGCGGTCTCGGCGACGACGGCGCCGCCCAGGATCACGGGGGCTCGCAACGGATCGAGGCCGGGGATGGCCCGCTTCTCTTCGAGCGTGAGCCTGCCCAGCCGGGACACCATCCCCTCGAGGTCGGTCAGGCTCAGGCAGGCGCCCTCGACGCGTGCCGGATCGAAGCGGTCGAGCCGCTGATGGATAGCGGCCAGAGT
>VXRE01000027.1:0-4534 GCA_009838635.1 Acidimicrobiia bacterium
TCGCAAGGCCCGCTGACGAAGGCGTACCCGCAGCGGTACGTCGAGGAAGCGGAACGCAGCGACGGGACGCCGATGACCGCCAGAGCACCCGGTTGTTTCGCAGACAGACCACTAGGAGCATTCCTAGGCGAAGCGGGTTTTCTCCCGGAGCAGGCCGATGAGGATGCTGAGGTCGCGCGGGATCCGAGTGACCCTCTCGGGGCGATCGTGGATGCCTTCGAGTACGACAGGAACGGGGGAATGCCGGCCGAGGGCCCTCTCGACCGCGTCGGCGAACTTGGCCGGGTGGGCGGTCGCCAGGCAGACCACCGGGCCGTCCGGCGCCGCGTCCCGGGCTGCCGCTATACCGACCGCCGAATGCGGATCCACGATCCTGCCCGAGGACCGGTAGACCTCACGCATCGTCGCCATCGTGTCCTCGTCGTCGTACCACCTCGATGAGAAGAGGTCATCCGGACCACCCGTAACCGCCAGGGAGCCCTCCTCGCGCAGACGGGTCATGGCCGACACCAGCCTCTCCCCGTCCCTCCCGAACAGGTCGAACAGGAGACGCTCCAGATTGGACGGGACCTGGATGTCCATCGAGGGGCTCAGGGTCGGGATCACCGTACCCAGATCCAGCCGGCCTTCCCGGAAGAACCCGTCAAGCACGTTGTTGGCATTGCTCCCCACGATCAGGCGCCGTACCGGAAGGCCCATGCGGGTGGCCGCGTAACCCGAATAGACATTGCCGAAGTTGCCGCTCGGAACGGCGAACGAGACCGGCCCACCCAGCCGGGCGCCGGCCCAGTAGTAGTAGGCCACCTGCGTGATCAGCCGGCCGAAGTTGATCGAGTTGGCCGTGGACAATGACAGGTCGTCACGCGCTCGGGGATCGGCGAACACGGCCTTGACCAGGTCCTGGCAGTCATCGAAGGTCCCCTCGACGGCCACTGCGTGGACATTGGGAGCGTCGATGGTGGTCATCTGCCGGCGCTGCACCTCGGTGGTCCGCCCCTCGGGAAACAGGATCACCACGTCCACCCGCTCGCGATCCCGAAAGGCCTCCATGGCCGCCGAGCCGGTGTCGCCGGACGTGGCGCCGAGGATCATGGCGTTGCCGCCGCGCTCGCCCAGCGCCACGTCGACCAGCCGGCCGAGAACCTGGAGAGCGAAGTCCTTGAAAGCAAGGGTGGGGCCCCAGAACAACTCCATCAGATAGAGGTCCTGACCGAGTTCCACCAGGGGCGCCACCTCGGGGTGGTCGAAGCGAGCGAACGCCTCCCCTACCAGCCGTTCCAGCCGGGGGACGGGCAGCAGGTCGGATGTGAACAGATCGAGGACCGCGGTGGCCACCGCCGTGAAGCCGGAGCCGGCGTCCAGACCGGCCGGATCAAGCCGGGGCCACTCCTCGGGAACGTACAGACCTCCGTCGGGCGCCAGCCCGGCGAGGACGGCGGCCGGCATGTCGACCGCCGGGCCACCGCGGGTCGAGACCAGCCGGACCGACACTCAGGACTCGTCGTTGTAGACCCGCATGACCGAGTCCACGTAGGACACGACTTCGAGCCCGGCCAGCTCCGATACCGCCATCTGCAGGTCGCCCTCTGGAGACTCGTGCGTCACCAGCAGGAGGGAGGCCTCGTCGCCGCGGCCATCCTGCCATACCGACTTGATCGACACTTCATGACGGCCGAACACCGCCGCTATCTGGGCCAACACGCCGGGGCGGTCCGCCACGGTAGTCCGGATCAGCCACTTGGTCGAGAAGTCCGCCACGTCCCGGAGGCGACCCGTTCCGAAGCGAATCCTGGATTTGACCTGTGTCCCGGCCAAGCGTTCCCGGGCCGACATGATCACATCGCCGAGCAGAGCCGTCGCGGTCGGCTCTCCCCCTGCTCCGGGACCGGTGAACAACAGCTCGCCGATCGAAGGTCCGGAGACGTAAATGGCATTGGTGGCTCCCCGGACCGAGGCGAGGGGGTGATCCAGCGGCACGAGCGTGGGATGGACGCGAACCGCGATGCTGTCTTCTGAATACTCGGCAATCGCCAGGAGTTTGGGGATGTAGCCGAGCCGCCGGGCGAACACGAAGTCCTCGGTGCTGAGGTCCTCGATGCCCTCCCTGGTGACCTGCGAGCCGTCCACCCAGGTCCCGAAGGCCAGGCTGGCCAGGATGGCGGCCTTCGAGGCTGCGTCGCCGCCGCCCACGTCGGCGGTGGGATCGGCCTCCGCATAGCCCAACGCCTGCGCCTCGGCCAGCACTTCCTCGTAGGCGATTCCCTCCTCCACCATGCGGGTCAGGATGTAGTTGGTGGTTCCGTTCACGATTCCGAGCACCGAGGTGATCCTCTCGCCGGCCAGTGACTCGGAGAGTGGCCGGATGATCGGGATGCCACCCCCCACCGCGGCTTCGAAGAGGAGAGACACCCCGGAGGACTCGGCGGCCGCCAGCAATTCCCGTCCCCGTGACGCCATCAGCTCCTTGTTGGCCGTCACGACCGCTTTTCCGGATTCGAGAGCCCGCAGCACCAGGTCCCCCGCCGGGTCCAGACCGCCCATGACCTCGATCACGATCTGGACCGTGGGGTCGTCCACCACCTCGCTCGGACGATCGGTCAGCAACCCGGGAGGGATCGCGATCCCTCGATCCTTGGCGAGGTCCCGGACCGCGATCCCGCGTACCACCAGGTCAAGGCCCGTCTTGGCAGCGATCGCATCCGACTCGTAGATGAGCCGGCGGACGAGAACGCTCCCGACCGTGCCGGCGCCAAGGAATCCGACACCGATCTGCATGCTCATACTCTGCTCCCATCCACGCTAAACGACCAACGGTTCGGTCTCGTTCAATGTTCTTTGACCCGCCAAGACCTCCTCGAGTGTCTCCCGGCGCACCACCTCCCGCACCTCGCCGTCCTTTACGAACAGGACGGGCGGGCGGGGCAACACGTTGTAGCGGGACGACATGGCGAAGGTGTAGGCGCCCGCCGCGGGCATGGCGACCAGATCACCGGGGGCCATGGTCGCCGGTAGCAGGACCTCCTCGAGCATCACGTCTGTCTCGCACATCCGGCCGAACACCCGGAAGGGATGGTCCGCCGGCTGGTCGAGCCGGCCATCGGCCAACAACTCGTACCTGGAGTCGTACAGGGCCGGTCTCGGGTTGTCGGTGAGGCCGCCGTCAAGGGCCAGCATCTCGCCACCGCCCGGCAACGGCTTTCGAACCCCGACCGTGTAGAGCAGCACCGCCGCGTTGGCCACCAGCGCCCGGCCCGGCTCCACCATGACCTCGACCGGCCCTATCCGCTCCACGATCTCCGGCGACCCGAGGGCTCGCCGCAGGGCGGCGGCCACCTCGGCCGGGCTGATCGTCGGATCGGCGCGCAGGTATGGCGAGGCCATGCCGCCTCCCACGTCGAGAATGACCGGAGTGGTGGCGAAGGCCAACCGGTTCCGTGCCACGACCGCCGCCAGACGGTCCAGGATCCGGGCGTACAGTTCCGGGTCGGTTATGTGGCTCCCGGCATGGAGATGCAGCCCTCGTAGCCGGAGGGTTTCGGTGGCGGCCACCCTGGCTATGGCCTGGTCGGTCGCGTCCGGCGACAACCCGAACTTGGCGTAATCGCCCGTGGTGAGGACTTTCCGGTTGGTGACCAGGTCGACCGCCTCGTTGAGCCTGATCATCACGTCCACCGTACGACCCGCCGTCCGGGCGGCCAGGCCCAGCCGGTCGATCTCGTCCAGGCTGTCGATGACCGTGATGCCCACCTGTCCCGAGGCCGCCAGGTCGATCTCGGCCTCGGATTTCAGATTGCCGTGAAGAAGGATGCGGGAGGCCGGAATCCCTCCTCGCCGGGCGATGGCGGTCTCTCCGACCGACACCACGTCCGCCCACCAGCCCCGTGACGAGACCATCTCGGCCAGGGCAGGGCAGATGAAGGCCTTGGTGGCGTACACGGGCACACCGATCCCGTTGAAGGCGCTCGTGAATTCATCCAGGCGCGCCTCGAGATGGGCCATGTCGAACACGTACGCAGGTGTTCCGAAGTGTTCTGCGATCGCGCGCAGCCGGACACCACCGATCGAAGCTCGGTCGTTCCGTAGGGTCCAGGTCAAGGGAAGCACATCGCGCAGCGCCATAGCGAACCTTCTGGGAATGGGCCGCACCAGACTAGATGATTAGTTCCTAGCTGGTAGTTGCTAGCTCACAGTCGCTGGTTTCCAGCCGGTTGTCACAAACTGAGTAACGCTAATTGCCGACTACTGACTACAGACTAGCTAGGCGCCCTCGGCAGGATTCGAACCTGCGCACCCGGCTCCGGAGGCCGGTGCTCTATCCCCTGAGCTACGAGGGCTGGCGCTCGAATGCGGGCAGCGAAGCCTACCAGTACGCCAGGATCGGTCGGACGAGGCCGGGCCTGACCGGTGCCGGAATTTGGAAGGCCGGGGCGCGGTTCTAGGGGGGGTGGACCCCGCGCCCCGGCCGGCTGGGAGTGTGGTTACGGGCGGGGGTGGGTAGTGTGTGTTAAATACCAGTCTCGTTTTCACAAGACCC